>JAKSKK010000058.1 GCA_024401745.1 Bacteroidales bacterium | reverse complement strand
GAGACCGAGTATGTAAAGCTCCCGGGCTCCGAGAACCTGGTAAGCACAGCAGATTTCGAAGGAAACAAGATTCTCAAAGTGAGCAAGGAAGCGCTCCAGCTCCTCTCGAAGACAGCATTCCACGACGTGAACTTCATGCTCCGTCGCGCGCATAACGAGCAGGTAGCCGCCATCCTCGCCGACCCTCACTCATCAGAGAACGACAAGTTCGTGGCTCTCACCATGCTCCGCAATGCAGAGATTGCGGCCAAGGGCAAGCTTCCTTTCTGTCAGGACACCGGTACCGCCATCGTGCACGCAGAGAAAGGCCAGCAGGTCTGGACAGGTTTCGACGAGGCCGAGCCTCTCAGCGCAGGTATCTTCGACACCTACCGTAACAACGCTCTCCGCTATAGCCAGAACGTGGCTTACGACATGTACACCGAGCGCAACTCCAACTGCAACCTCCCTGCCCAGATCGACGTCGAGGCCTGCGAAGGCGACGAGTTCAAGTTCCTCTGCGTTGTCAAAGGCGGCGGCTCAGCCAACAAGACATATCTCTATCAGGAGACCAAGGCTGTCCTCCGTCCGGATGTGCTCATCCCGTTCCTTGTTGACAAGATCAAGCACCTCGGCACCGCTGCATGCCCTCCTTACCATGTGGCAATAGTCGTCGGCGGAACTTCTGCCGAGAAGAACCTGCTCACCGTGAAGCTCGCTTCCACAAAGTATTATGACTCGCTCCCTACCTCCGGTGACGACAGCGGCCGTGCTTTCAGGGACATCAGCATCGAGAACATCCTCCGCAAGCAGTGCGAGGACCTCGGCTTCGGCGCACAGTTCGGCGGCACCCACTTCGTGCATGACATCAGAGTCATCCGCCTGAGCCGTCACGGCGCCAGCTGCCCTATCGGACTCGGCGTCAGCTGCTCGGCCGACCGCAATATCAAGGCCAAGATCAACTCTGACGGTGTCTGGATCGAGAAGATGGATGACAAGCCTTATGAACTCATCCCTGAGGAGTATCGCCAGGCAGGAGAGGGCGAGGCTGTGTCAATTGACCTCGACCAGCCCATGTCAGAAGTCTGCAAGATTCTCACCAAGTATCCTGTAGCCACCCGTCTCAGCCTCAACGGCACCATTATCGTCGCACGCGACATGGCCCACGCCGCAATCAAGCTGAAGCTCGACCGCGGTGAGGACCTCCCTGACTATATCAAGGACCATCCTGTCATGTACGCAGGCCCTGCCAAGACACCGGAAGGATATCCTTGCGGATCCATGGGACCTACCACCTCAGGCCGTATGGACTCATACGTGAACCTCTTCCAGAGCATGGGCGGCTCAATGGTCATGCTCGGCAAGGGCAACCGCTCTCAGGCTGTCACCGATGCCTGCAAGCGCTGGGGCGGCTTCTACCTCGGAACCATCGGCGGACCCGCCGCCATCCTTGCGGAGAACAACATCAAGAGCATCGAGTGCGTAGAGTTCCCCGAGTATGGCATGGAGGCTGTATGGAAGGTACGCGTCGAGGACTTCCCCGCATTCATCCTTGTTGACGACAAGGGCAACGACTTCTTCAAGAAGTTCGGTCTCTGATCTGACTTATGGCGAAAGGGAAGCATCGCGGGCTGAAAGCTCTGCTCATAGTACTGGGAACAATCGTCGGATTGTTCCTGGTACTTCAGATTGTGCTGAATTCCCGGATAGTCGACAAGCTTGTCGACAAATACGCCGCCGAGTACGTCGACGGCAGCCTGGACTACTCCCGCATCAAGGTTTCCCTCATCCGCAATTTCCCCTCCGTCAGGCTCAGGATAGACAGCCTGTCGGTGACTTATCCGCACGACCGCTTTGCCGCCTGGGATTCCCTGGGCGTGCAGAGCCGCATGCGTGAAGCCGGCCGCGGTGAGCAGGCCGACACCCTTGCCCGTTTCGACCGCTTCAGCGTGGCCATGAACCCGTGGCCTCTGGTCAAGGGTAAGGTAAGAGTCAAGTTCGTGGGCATCAAGGGCCTGAGAGCCTTCGCCCATGTTTATGACGACTCCACCGCCAACTGGAACATGTTCAATTTCGGCGGCTCGGAAAAGGATACCACCAAGACCGGCGGCATCCCTCCGATCTCTCTCGGTGCCCTTCGGATAGGGGAGCACCCGAGGATAGTGTATACCAATCAGGCGGACACCGTGTATGCCCTGCTGGGAATGAAGTCCCTCAAGGCCGGCGGCAGCTTCGCCATGAACGAAGGAGAGCTGATGCTTCGGAGGCTGTCCTTCGACATCGATTCACTGAGGGTGGCCGGCCGACTTCCAGCCGACACGCTCTCAGCCAGGATAGACTGTCTCGAACTGCACGAGAAGAGTGCAGATCTCTACGATATGATGCTCGCTGCCAGGGCAGTTGCACGCACAGGCTCCTACGGCAGGCTCGAACTGCCTCTCAATCTTGACGGGCGCGTGCGTTTCAACAAGTTCTCCGACTCTATGTCGCTGGAAGTGCAGAAGCTGCTGGCCAACGTGGCGCATATCCCTTTCTCGGCAAAGGGAATCGCTGACATCCGCCCCGACAGCCTGTACGTCGACGCGAGCATGAAGGTGGACTGCTGCCCGCTGGACACCCTGCTTGCGGACTATGCCCGTGCCTTCACTCCCATAGCCGACGACATCGTCACCAGCGCGCATCTCGACATGGACATAGCGGCGAAAGGCTCGCTTACTCCTTCCCAGGTGCCCGCGGTGGAGGCATGCGTGCGCATACCTGACGGCCACGTATACTACAGGCCCCTTGACCTTGGTGCCACCCTGAACGTCGACGTCGATGCTTCGATGTCGCCCCAGAAGGTGCTGAATGCCAAGATAGACGAGTTCCTGGCGCGCACCAGGGGACTCAGGCTCCAGCTCTCCGGATCGGCTGGCAATCTGCTCGGCGGCGATCCCAGAATCAGGGCGAACGCAAGTGGATTTGCCAAGCTTGACTCGCTTACCCGTCTGCTTCCGGAGGATTCCGGCATAGAGGCCGACGGCACGGTCGATCTTGAACTTGAGGCCGACGCCCTGCTCTCAGAGCTCAACCAGTACAAGTTCCAGGATGCTGCCCTGTCTGGCAGGCTGACGTCAGACCGCATACTCTTCCGCATGCCTGCCGACACCATCGATGTCCAGGCATACAATCCCTATATAGACATCAACTCCAGCCAGAGAGGCATCGAGCTGAAGGCCGATCTTGACAGCGCCCACGTGGCTCTTGGGGCCGATACCAGGGCAAGAGTACGCGGGATGCGGAATACCGGATACGTCCACAAGGTCGAGAACCGTTTCGGAAAGCTCGCTCCCAAGCTGGAAG
Organism: Bacteroidales bacterium; assembly: GCA_024401745.1. GTDB lineage: Bacteria > Bacteroidota > Bacteroidia > Bacteroidales > UBA932 > Cryptobacteroides. The sequence continues at coordinate 3,046 of JAKSKK010000058.1, read as the reverse complement.
TCACCTCCAACGAAGACAGGATATTCTTCCGTTCCGGAAGCACCAGGATAATGGCCATGCAGACGAGCATAGCCGCATCGGTGCAGAAATATGTGCTTCCCGACAGGGATGCCGGCAGCAGGGCCCGCACGCATGCCATGGATTCGCTCAGGAGGGCGAACCCCGGAATGCTCATGCCTCCCTCTCAGCGCGAGAAGGACTTTGCCAAGGCCGACATCAGCATTGCTCTTGACTCCACGATCACAAGCTACCTCAAGCAATGGAAGCCCAATGCGCGTATAAGTGTGCGCCGCGGTTCCGTGATGACTCCCGCCCTGCCTCTCCGTACCCGCATCGGTGGGCTGTACGGAAGCTTTGACGGAGACAAGCTGAACCTTGACACCCTTGCGGTCAGGTGCGGCTCGTCCGATGCCACAGCAAGCGGCAGTGTGAGCGGTCTGCGCCGTGCACTCATCAGCAAAGGCAGGCTGAAGGCCAATCTTGACATCAAGTCCAGAAAGCTGAACCTCAACGAGATAATAGCTGCTCTGCAGATTGCTCAGCAGAATCAGATAGACACCACGACCAGGGGAGAGGAGGACGAGAGCTTCGTCATCGACACCCTTGCCGACGTGGTGCTCGACAGCACCAGGATGGCTCTCCTGGTGGTGCCCGGTAACGTGGATGCCAGCCTCAAGGTGCGCGCCGACGAGATCAACTACACCGACATCCTCATCACTCCCGGCATAGCCACGGTGAACATGAAGGACAGGGTGCTGCAGCTTGCCGACACGCGGCTCGTCACCAACCTTGGCAACATCGACCTCGACGCATTCTACTCTACCAAGACAAAGAAGGACATCACCGCCGGCGCAGACCTGCGCCTGAGCGACGTGTCGGCCGAGGGCATCATACACATGCTGCCTACCGTGGACTCGCTCATGCCGGCCCTCAAGTCGTTCCAGGGCAAGCTGTCCTGTGACGTGACGGCCACCACCAAGCTCGACACCTGCATGAACATACTCATGCCTACGGTCGACGGCGTGGTGCGTATCCAGGGCAAGGACCTCAGGATCGACGATGCGGGCGACCTCCGCAAGATCACCAGGCTGCTGGTGTTCAAGGACAAGAACATCGGCAACATCGACGACCTCTACGTCAACGCCGTGGTGCATGACAACAAGCTCGAGGTCTATCCGTTCATCCTTGGCGTAGACCGCTACCAGCTGGCGTTGTATGGCGTCCAGGGTTTCGACAAGACCATGAACTATCAGGTTTCGATACTCCGCAGCCCGTTCCTCATCAGGTTCGGTATCAGGATGTACGGCAAGCTCGACGACTGGCACTTCGGCCTCACGAGGGCACAGTACCGCAACGGAACCGTCCCTGCGTTCTCGCAGGAACTCGACTCGCTGCAGATCAACCTTGGAACATCCATACGCAACATATATCGTCAGGGAATCGAAGGCGTCCAGCGCTACAACAGGAACTCCATGGACCAGCTGCAGCGCAGGAAGGCCGAGATGAACTATGACCCTGAGGCACCCGTCGAGGCTCTCTCAGAGGAAGAGTCGAACAAACTGCAGTCCGAGATGAAAGAGGAAGAAGAACAACAGAAATGAAAGATATTGAGATAATTCAGGTCAACATCTCCGGCGACGACAAGCCGGGTCTGACCACCGCCCTTACAGGCATACTTGCTAAGTACGATGCCGGCATCCTCGACATCGGCCAGGCAAACATCCACAAGTCGCTCACCCTGGGAATCCTGTTCCGCACCACCACCAAGCAGTCGGGCTTCATCATGAAGGACCTGCTGTTCAAGGCATCGGAACTCGGTGTGATGATAAGGTTCACCCCCATTTCCGAGGAGGCCTACAATGCGTGGGTCGCCCGTCAGGGCAAGAACCGTTACATCGTCACTCTGCTTGGCAGGCAGATCACTGCGGCAGAGATAGCCTCCATCACCGGAGTCGTCTCTGATTTCGGCCTGAACATAGATGCCATCCAGCGTCTGTCAGGCCGCATGCCCCTTGACGGCTTCTCGCAGGGTGCGAGGTCATGCATAGAACTGTCGGTCCGCGGCGTGATGGGCGATGCCCAGCGTGAGGAATTCCAGAAGGAACTCATGGCGCACTGTGGCGACGGGATGGACATCTCGTTCCAGAAAGACGACCTGTACCGCCGCTCAAGGCGTCTCATCTGCTTCGATATGGATTCAACGCTCGTGCATACTGAATGTATCGACGAGCTGGCTGAACGTGCCGGTGTCGGCGACCAGGTGCGCGCGATCACTGAGAGCGCAATGCGTGGCGAGATAGACTTCAGCGAGAGCTTCCGCCGCCGCGTAGCCCTGCTCAAGGGCCTAGACGAGAGCGTGATGGAAGACATTGCGCGTAATCTCCCTTACAACGAGGGCCTCGAGCGCATGATGAAGATCCTGAAGACGGTTGGATACAAGACAGCTATCCTTTCCGGAGGATTTACATATTTCGCAAAGTACCTTCAGCAGAAGTTCGGCTTCGACTACGTATATGCCAATGAGCTCGAGATTGAGGACGGCAAGCTTACGGGGCGCTATGTCGGCGACATTGTGGACGGCCGTCGCAAGGCAGAACTCCTCAAGCTTCTCTGCCAGTTCGAGGGCATCAATCTTGCCCAGACAGTGGCAGTCGGCGATGGCGCCAACGACCTTCCCATGATAGGCCTGGCCGGTCTCGGCATCGCATACCATGCCAAGCCCAAGGTGAAGGCTACCGCTGACCAGAGCATCTCCACCATAGGCCTTGACGGAATCCTGTACTTCCTCGGACTCAAGGATTCGCATCTTGAGGCAAAGTAAAGGATTTTTCCTATCTTTGCATTCCCTTGCGGGCGTGTTGAAATTGGTAGACAAGCAAGACTTAGGATCTTGTGCCTAGCGCGTGTGGGTTCGAGCCCCACCGCCCGCACAAGGGGATTGAGAGTAAATCTTGATCCCCTTTTTTATGTCCAAAATCGGCCTTGGAGGCACGTAGAATGGCGAAAACGGAGTTCTCGTTATGGGCTCGACAGGCTGGTTATTGTG
>JAKSKK010000057.1 GCA_024401745.1 Bacteroidales bacterium | reverse complement strand
TGGCAGCAACGAGTGCAGGGCGGAACGCCCGACGTGGGAATCCGTTCCTTTATAGCACCAGGTGCATCTGTTCCAAACGGCGGCGATGTTCCACGCCGGAGGATACTATATAGATACGCGTGGTGTTGATGCTGCTGTGCCCCAGCAGATCCGCCAGTTTGCTCAAATCTTTTTCCAATTCGTAAAACGTACGGGCAAACAAATGCCGCAAATTATGGGGGAACACTTTTTTCGGAGAAACGCCGGCCACCAGACACAGCCCGACTACTGCAGCTTCATAGCAATGGGTACCCCCAAGCAGGGCCAGACCCTCGAGGAACTCCGCGACCTCATCCTCGCAGAATTCGCCAAGCTCCGTAACGGCGAGTTCGACGAGTCGCTCCTCCCCGCAACCATCAACAACCTCAAACTCCAGGCACAGAGCCAGCTCGAGAGCAACGAGAGCCGCGCAGTCAACTATGTCGACGCCTTCATCAACGGCATCGACTGGAAGGACCAGTGCAAGTACATCGAGCGCCTTGAGAAGGTCACCAAGGAGGATGTCGTCGCCTTCGCGAACGAGTACCTCGGTGAGAACCAGTACGCAATCGTATACAAGCGCATGGGCGAGGACAACACCGTCCAGAAGATCAGCGCACCCGCAATCACCCCTATCGTGACCAACCGCGACAAGACCAGCGCATTCCTGACCGAGATCCAGGAGAGCGAGGTCAAGCCCATCGAGCCCGTGTTCGTCGACTTCAGCAAGGACATGAGCCAGTTCGAGCTTGCACAGGGCGTGAACGTGCTCTACAAGAAGAACGAGATCAACGACATCTTCAACCTCCAGTTCGTATTCAACACCGGTTCTGAGGACGATCCCACCATCAGCACGGCCTGCCAGTACCTGCAGTACCTCGGCACTCCTACCATGAGCGCAGAGCAGATCGCTACCCGCATGTACGAGCTTGCCTGCGACTTCGGCGTATACTCAGGCAACAACCAAACAACCGTTTCAGTAAGCGGCCTCAGCGAGAACATGGCAGAGGCTCTAGGTATCGTCGAGGACCTCATCTTCAATGCTCAGGCCGACGAGGACGTGCTTGCCATGCTCAAGGCCAGGACTCTCCGCAGCCGCGAGAACTCCAAGAAGCAGCAGCGTGCCTGCTACAGCGCACTCACCCGCTACATCGTAAACGGCCCTGAACTCATAAAGAACACCACCCTCACCAACGACGCCCTTGCAGCCCTCAGCTCAGAGGACCTTCTCGCAAAGGTCAAGGACGTATATTCAAAGGGGCACGAAGTCCTGTACTACGGACCCATGAAGGAAGCCGACGTCAAGGCCTCGCTTGCTGCCAGCCACAAGATTGCGGATGACGCTCAGCCCATCCCCGAGAGCTTCCCCGCCAAGCAGCCCACTCCTGACAACCAGGTAGTCATGGCTCAGTACGACGCAAAGCAGATCTACTACATCCAGTATTCAAACCGTGGAGAGAAGTTCAATCCCGAGGCAGCTGCAGCACTCAGCCTGTACAACGAGTACTTCGGCGGCGGCATGAACACCATCGTGTTCCAGGAGATGCGCGAGGCACGCGGTCTCGCATACAGCGCATGGGCACGCCTGTACAACCCCCAGAGCATTGACGACGACTATTACTATCAGGCCTTCATCGCCACCCAGAACGACAAGATGCAGACTGCCATCGAGGCGTTCGACGACATCATCAACAACATGCCTGCATCCGACGCAGCCTTCAGCGTTGCCAAGGAAGCGCTCATCAGCCGTCTGCGCACCCAGCGCCTCACCGGCATGAACGTCCTGAGCAGCTATCGCGCCTGCCGTCGCCTCGGTATAAGCGAGCCCACTGACAGGCAGATATTCGAGAAGGTTCAGGACATGACCCTCGAAGACGTTGCCGCCGCACAGCAGGAATGGGTTAAGGACCGCAGCTATACTTACGCGATCCTCGGCGACATTGCTGACCTCGACACCAAGTACCTCAGCACCCTCGGCCCCGTAAAGGTTGTTTCACTCGAAGAAATATTCGGATACTAGAAGATGCTGCTGAAGATCATACTCCTGGTGCTGTTCTTCTCCGTAATGATCGGAGTCGGCATCTACAGTCGCAAAAGCGCATCGGACGTGCAGGGCTTCGTGCTCGGCGGGCGTAACGTCGGCTCATGGCTCACGGCCTTCGCGTTCGGTACGTCATACTTCTCCGCGGTAATCTTCGTGGGATATGCCGGCCAGTTCGGCTGGAAGTACGGCCTCGCGGCCACATGGATAGGCCTGGGCAACGCTCTCATCGGTTCATTGCTGGCCTGGCGCATTCTCGGACGCCGCACAAGGCTCATGACGCAGTACCTGCACAGCGCGACCATGCCCGACTTTTTCGGGCGGAGGTTCGACTCCAACGCGCTGAAGGTCGCAGCGTCGGTTATTGTGTTCATCTTCCTCATCCCCTACACCGCATCGCTGTACAACGGCCTCAGCCGCCTGTTCGAGATGGCATTCCACATCGACTACGTGTGGTGCGTGCTCGGCATGGCCGTTCTGACCGGAGTATATGTCCTGGTAGGCGGATACGTCGCAACAGCCATCAACGACTTCATTCAGGGAATAATCATGCTGTTCGGCATCTGCGCCGTCATAGGGGCGGTTCTGGCAAGCAACGGTGGCTTCACCAACGCCGTCGAGGCACTGTCGCAGATTCCGGCGGACAGCGCTTCCGGGCTGGCAGGACCATTCGTCTCATTCTTCGGCCCGCAGCCCCTGTATCTGCTTGGCGTAGTGCTACTTACGTCGCTTGGCACCTGGGGACTGCCGCAGATGGTAGGTAAGTTCTATGCCATCAAGGACGAGAATGCCATACGCAAGGGAACCGTAATCTCCACCCTGTTCGCGCTCGTCGTGGCAGGTGGATGCTACTTCCTAGGAGGCTTCGGCCGCCTGTATGCCGGCGGGATCGAGTACACGGCCGCAGGCGCTCCTGTCTACGACAGCATCGTGCCTTCGATGCTGAAGACGCTTCCCGACATCATGATAGCGATAGTGATCATCCTGGTGCTGTCGGCCTCGATGAGCACGCTCTCATCGCTTGTGCTCACCTCCGGCTCGACCCTCACCCTCGACATTATAAAGCCCGCGGTGCGGAAGGGCGGAAAGGAATTCGGCGAGCGCAGCCAGCTGCTCTGCATCAGGCTGTTCGTGCTGTTCTTCATCGCCGTGTCTTCAGTGATCGCCATCGTGCAGGCGAAGAGTTCAGTGACCTTCATAGCGCAGCTGATGGGTATTTCCTGGGGAGCCCTGGCCGGAGCATTCCTCGCTCCGTTCCTCTATGGCCTCTACTGGAAGCGCACCACCAAGGCGTCCGTTTGGGCGAGTTTCATCGCCGGAATAGCCGTGATGTGCGCCTGCATGTACTGCACGTTCACCGGCCAGACATTCATCTCTCCGTTCCTGTCATCCCCCATCAATGCAGGCGTGCTGGCCATGGTGCTCGGGCTTGTCCTGGTGCCTGTCGTGAGCCTGTTTGGCAAGCCAGGTAACAAGAGCGAGGTCGAGCAGATGTTCAAATGCTACGAACGCACCGTGACCGTGCGTGCAATATCATCGCTTGAAGATGAGTCAAGAGGCTAGAAGGATCAGTCTCGACGACTGGGAGCTTTTCGGAGGATCCCTCGCAGCTGGAGCCTCTTGCCAGGGCATTCGCCCAGAACGCAAGGCAGCTGCATTCCGTCAGATGCGACAACGGGCTGTTCCCCAGCTTCCGCGAGAACTTCCTCAAAGGCTTGTCGGAGAGCACGGCACTGTCAGACAAGGAGAAGCGCATCCTGCGCAAAGCCCTCGATTCCATGAGCGACGAGGCGTTCTGCATACACGGCGACCTTACGCCCGGAAACATCATCCGCGCCGGAGGCAAGGATTACTGGATAGACCTGGGCGACGTGACGTACGGCGACCCCGACATCGACATGGGATACCTGATGTTCGTTGCGGACCATATTCCCACGAAGCTGGTGGATTTCCTGTATCACATCTCACGGAAGCAGTTCCAGGAATTTGCAGAGATATATGGTCAGGAGTACTACGGCAGCCGTTGGAGGTCTCCCGAGCTTGAAGCAAAGCTGCACGACGTGCTCCTCATCAAGGCCGGCAACTCCATCCTCAAGCGCCCCGCATCCGGCATCATCTACCGGCCCCTCATCAACGGCCACACACTCAGCTACTCCATCAGGCGCAGCCTCATGAGCCTGTTCGTCAGGAAGTTATAGTTGCTGAGGATCGGCGCACTCTATTTCGGTCATCCTCTGCCCTCTGACTGCCCTGCGCCGGAGGGGATTCACTTGCTCCCGACGCCTTGACGGTGCATTTACGATCGAGCGGCAGCAGAGCGCAAATATCCTATCCTCGCACTAGCCATATATCTCGCGAGTCGCGCACCGTCACGTGACGGCGTCTCCGCTGCGTTCATCTTTGCCCTCCGGCTTGGATGCAGTCTGCCGGGCAGACGCTGACCAATAGCACTGTGCCTGATGGATAGATGAAGAGTCTATTGCCATAGTGTTTAAGACCGCGCTGCACGTATACTCAGAATAATGAATAGTATATGAGCAATCAATTATCAAGAATCTGTATTTGAAGCACCTGGAAGACCGATTCTCTCTTTCCACGTGTACATATACCTGACGACTTTTTCAGTTTATGTGCAAGGAAGGCTAGCTGCGGGTGTTGCCGGAGCGGATTGGTAAATTTTCCGTACCTTTGTAAGGTATGAGACGATTCTTTTCAGCTATATTCCTTCTCCTGTGCTTCTGGGTTTCGCCAGACACAATGGCACAGAGCTACGACAATCTAGAACCGCTTACACTTCTCAACCGCTCAGTGCTCGACAAGAGCTGCAGGGCCATCCAGCGCGACGACATCTCCACACGGGCTGCCGTTGCAAGGCTGATATCAGATGCCGACGAGCTGATGCAGCACCCGGTGCCGGCACCCACAGCCAGCGACACCCAGGCTCTGAAGACCGCCTGCAGCGAGGCCTTGTTCCTCGGCGAGGCCTACTACCTCACCGGCCAGGAGAAATACGCCGCCAGAGTATACGACTACATCCGCCCGTGGCTGACCGATCCGGCCACCCGCATTTCGCCGCAACCGCCGTGTGAGCCCCCAAGGGCGCTGCCCGCCAGCGCCGATTTCCTGGCAATGAGCAGCATCATCGACATGCTCGACAGCTACCTGCTCACCGACGGCTCGGAGGCATGGAACAGTACCGATGACGCTGCCATGAGGCAGTGGTTCGACGAACTGCACCAGTGGCTCAGGAGCGACAAGATGATGATGGAGATGCATTATCTGCACGACGATCAGGGCATAGGATACGACATGCTCCTGACTGCGTCGAAGACATTCTTCGAAAGGGAATGGCTGCACGAAATGAAGGTGTACGTGGACAGCACTACCAAGGCCCGCCTCAACAGGATCCTCGCTTCCAATGGAGAGATGCTGATGAGCACAAGATACACCGTTCTGGACGAAACCGAGCACCTTGTCACGCTCGTGAGAATGGCTCTCATGGCAGAGAAAGCCGGTTCCAACCTATGGCTGTATGAAACCAGGGAAGGCGGTAGCATCAGGCAGTCTATCGAGTGGCTGAGCAATCTTATTCTCTCCGACAAGTCGTGGGTAGAGAGCGAAGATGCCAAAAACATCGCCAGAAATTACACTTATATCCTGCTCAGCGCTGCCTGTCCGCTCACGAGCAAGAAGCTCTACGAGGATCGTCTGAACACCCTCGCCTCCATGATGAAAGGAAAAGAGGACATAAGCACACTGTCATATCAGCTGACTACACCTATCATATACGGCACCCTGCTGAGCGACGAGGCTTTCTTCGACTGCCTCAACCTCGATACTCCGGGGCTTGAAACGGTGAAGGCCGATGTCGCATCGGGCGACATCGCCAAGGCAAAGAGCGAATTCGTCGCCTACATGCGCCACCGCGAGTACCGCTTCGACTGGAACAATGCCGACAACAGCAGTGACACCGGCAGCTACGACATCACTGAGGTGACCAACACGGTGAACAACCTCCTGATGGGCGAGCAGTTCGGCGACACCGTCATCTGGACCCGCAACAACACTCCCCTGGAATACGAGGAATGGCCCTGGGGCCTGAGCCGCCACCAGTACTGGATCGGCCTGGGCAGAGCGTACGAGGCCACCGGCGACGAGCAGTACGCCCGCGCTTTCGTCAACCAGCTGAACAGCTGGATTGACCAGTCGCCGCTGCCTGACTACGACGCCAAGATCGACTACTCCCGCTGGCGCACCATCGAGACCGGCATCCGCACCCTGGGCGCATGGCCGATGGCCTATCTGTACTTCCTCCAGTCCCCCACCTTCG
>JAKSKK010000056.1 GCA_024401745.1 Bacteroidales bacterium | reverse complement strand
TCCTCTTCAGACTCCAGAACATCTATGCCTAAACACATAGTTTTGCATATGATCCTAGAAAAGGCATCTTTCAACTGACGGCGCTGCTGTTCTTTACCATCTGTTTCAGTTTCCAGGCATCCGCACAGCAGACCAAGCCCAATCTCAAGATGGGCGTGCTAAGCGACATCCATGTATGTGACGACGAGTCGGAAGCGTCGTTCCGTCATGCCCTGGAGTATTTCCGCGACAGTGAGGTCGATGGCGTGATCATAGCCGGCGACATGGCCGACCACGGCCTCGCCTACGAGCTCTTCCGTATATCACGCACATGGTACTCCGTCTTCCCCAAGGACAGGCGTCCTGACGGCGCGCATGTTGAAAAAGTGTTCGTCTACGGCAACCATGACGCGTTCGACAACACTCACAGGGATTGGTACAAGGCTCTTCCCAAGGAGCAGCTCAAGCTTGGACCAGTCTTTGAAAATTATGGCGGAAACTGGAAGAAATACTTCATGGAAGACTTCTCCCAGATATATATGAAGGAAGTGAAGGGCTACAAGTTCGTCTGCTGCCACTGGTCATTCGAGAACCACCGACAGGAATGTGGTGCGCCCGAGTTCGTGAAGGCCCACGCGGCCGAGCTGGCGGGAGAAAAGCCTTTCTTCTACATTCAGCATGCTCACCTGGCACATACCTGCAACGGTGACTGGACATGGGGCGAGGACGACGGCGCCATGACCGAGACCCTCAAGGCTTTCCCGAATGCAATCGCCTTCTCCGGACACTCCCATGACCCCCTCACTGACGGACGCGACCTCTGGCAGGGCGAATTCACCAGCATAGGCACAGCCTCTCTCAGGTACGTACTTCCCATAGGCGGACGCGAGAACTCCTCCATGGACGGAGAATCCCGCAACATACCTTCCCAGATGCCCGAGATAGCTGGGCACTACTGCCACCACGGTATGGTCATGAGCGTATATGATGACCGCATAACCTTCGAGCGCCGCGAGTTCTACTACGACGAGTCTCTGGGAGATGACTGGGTGATGCCTCTCCCGAAGGGCGCCGACGCACCGCTGTCCTTCGCCAACATGGCAAAGACGGCGCCCATCCCGCAGTTCGCGGGCAACGCTGCGGTCACCCTCAGCCCCTTCTTCATGGGCGAGGACCGCTATGGAAAGGCAACCGAGCAGATAGAGGTGTCATTCCCTGCGGTTCTCAGCAAGGACACAGGCGTCAGGGCCTTCGACTATGAGGTGCAGATCGAGCAGCGCTACGCTGACCTGACCACCGTCACCGGCACCAAGCATGTGTATTCAGCCCACTGCTTTTACGGAGAGAGCCACGACCAGGACGACGTAAAGTGCATCTTTGCAAAAGATGAGCTTCCCCGCATGTTCGAGTACCGCTTCGTTGTCCGCCCCTGCGAATGCTACGGCGGCAAGGGCGAACCTATCTGCTCTGACTGGCAGAAGCCGCTGGAGCGATAGGGACGATAAAAAACCAGTATCCTACTGCCAGGCGCTCTTAAGCTTCTCCACGACCTTGCGGCTTACGCGGATGGCGGTGCCGTGGCTCATTCCTTCCGGCATCTCGATCTGTGAGGTGACGTCTTCCCAGGTATCGCCGTGGTCCTGGCTGAGGAATGCACCGTATTGGTGCTGGTAGTAGTAGTCGAAGAACACAAGCAGGTCGGTCTTGTTGACGAAGAGAGGAGAGGGCCCCTCCTTGTTGTAGTCGTCAGAGATGGCGCTTGCCATCCTGGTGGGGAAGCCTTCAGCCATGCTGCGGGTGCGTGTCACGTGCATGTCGACGTACTCGGGGTCATCCTTTATCACCATGATGTATTCCTTGGTGAGAGGGTCCTGCACCACAGCGGCGTCGATGCTCGTATACGGAGAGTTGAAATACAGCCTTGTGGGAGTGAAATGCTCGAAATCGGTGGTTGTGGTACAGTATACGCGATGGCCGCCGCCGTTCTCCTTCATGCTTCCTGAGCGGTCTATCTCTTCGGAATCAGGTACGGTGCTGGCCCAGAGGATATAGTAGACACCCTCCTCCTTGCAGTAGAAGAGCTCCGGAGCCCAGCAATTCTTTACGCTGGGATAGTCCTTCATGACGGGTATCGCCCTCTGCTCGCTCCAGTGAATGAGGTCGGGGCTGGAGGCATAGCCGATGATGTCGTCATGCCAGCTGGTGGTCCACACCATATGGAACGTTCCGTCGGGAGCAAGGCAGATGCTCGGGTCGCGCATGAGCTTGTCCTCACCTACCGTGGGGGCGAGGACGGGCTTGTTGTCGTTCAGAGCCGTCCAGTGATAGCCATCATAACTGTAGGCGAGGCAGAGCCCGGCCTCTTCGTGAATAGTGTCGAAATAAGAGAATACAAACGCGCTCTTCTCCTGGCAGGACACCAGCGCCAGGACCAGCGCAATCAATGAAAGTTTCTTGAACATGGTATTTTCCTTCTGAAGGTTCTACTCTGAAGTGGCGAGGGCTATGCCCCTCTCGCCTTCCTCGTTCACGGCGCAGTAGAAGTGGTATGTGACGCCGTTCCAGCGTACTACGTAGCTCTTGTGGGCAAACAGGTTGTCACATGGCTCTGAAGGGTAGATGAGGTCCTCTCCCTCCCAGCTGTACCAGTGTATGAGGTCGCGGCTGCATGCGAAGCTGTTGTATGCCTGGTATGGTCTCGATGGATCGAATGCACGGAAATAGAACATCACATAGAGGTCGCCTATCTTCTGGATCTGAGGGTCTCCTGTGATTGTACCGGGGTCCTCGAAAGCCACGACCGGATTGTAGCGGAACCTCTCCCAATGCTTGAGGTCATCGGAGAACGCCATTCCGATTCGCTCGGCAACGAATCCCTTAGTCTTGCTGTGCCTTTCATATACAGCAGGATACTGTCCTTTTGCGTTGTAATAAATGACGAATCTGTGACCGGTGATGCGGTCCTTGTCCTCGATGATGCAGCTCTTGTACTGGGTGCGTTCCTCGAACCACTGGCTGTCTTCATCCATGGGAGAAAGGATAGGCGCGCTGCCGCATTCCCATTCCACAGGCTCGCCGAGCGTGTCGCTGGATGCGAGGCCAATCATCAGAGGCTCGGTCTCATAGCCTGGGTTGCATCCGCCGAGATAGCTCATCCAGTACTTGCCGTCGTACTGCTGCATCTCATAGCTTCCGCCCCACTCGATGTCCTGAAGTGCAATGTATCCGGCCTTCTGGAACTTGTCCCAGGTATCATCTGTATAGCTCATTATCTTGCCCAGGGTGGTCCATTCGAGCAGGTTGTCGCTCTCGGAAAGCCAGGTCTCGTAACCCTTGCCGTCGAACATGATCCATGTCATGTACCATTTGCCATTGTGCCTGAACACGCTCGGGCTGTCGGCCTTGCACTCAGGATTCTCAGGCTTGACCACTATTCCTTGTTTTACAGGAGTGCTGACCTGCTCATATACAGGCTGCATTTCCTCCTGGGTGACAGGCTGATAGAACTTAGGAAGAGTAAGAGTCTTGACGGCTTTCCTGAATTTCCTGTTGTTCCTGGTAGCTGTGACCATCCTGATGGTTCCGTCCTCGTTGTAGTAGAGACGGTCGGCGCACATGCTGCGGCGGCTGAATGCCTGATCGCCGCCGCCGGTGGCAACGCCTACGTAAGCATTGTGATAGAACACCCACCACTGCCCCTTGTACTCGACGATGGAGTGCTCGTTGGTGAAGTTGCCTTGGGCGTCCATGAACTTGCCTTTGTGCTCGTATGGCCCGAGCGGACTGTCACTGATGCAATATTCGAGTTCGTATGCATGGTCAGTATCGTACGGGTTTGCATACGAGAGGTAGTATCTGCCGTTATACTTATGGCAGCAGATTGCCTCGAAGAAGTTCGGGGCATCGATATGGTACACACCCGTCTCGTTGCCGTTCTCGTCAAGGACACCGCCGCTGTGGTCGTATGAAATCATGTCGTCGTTCAGCTTGACGGCATTGACGGTGTTCTGGCCCATGAACAGGTATGCCTGGCCGTCATCGTCGATGAAGCAGTGCGGATCGATGAAATCGCGGTCACAGTAGATGCCCGGCGTATCGGTGGTGAAGAAAGGCTTGCCGAGCGGATCCTCGAACGGGCCGATGGGCGAATCACTGACTGCGACGCCTATCTCGCCGGCATTGCCTGAATAATAGAAGAAATACCGCATCACGCGGGTGGAATCCGTCGCGCTCTTCGGAACCATCTTCCTGACACACTGAGGGCCCCAGGCGCGGTTCTTTACCCAGGTGGTCTGCTCGAGAGGCCTGAATATCACACCACCGTCGGTGAAATGCTTCATGTCGGTGGTATAGTAGCAGTGATAGTCCTCCATGTTGAATCCTATCCCGGCGTTCTGATCATGGCTCGGGTACACGAACAGGGTGTCTCCGAATACAATTGCAGACGGATCTGCGGCATAAGCGTCGGTGAGGATGGGGTTGATGCTCCGGCTGCAGCCCGTGAGCATGGCAAGTGCAGTGAGGCAGATGATGAGTTTCTTCATGGCGTTGATTTCGTAACTGAACAAAGGTAGTCAAATATGACCGGAAATTTGCCGCCGACGTGCAGAAAAATGTGGGTTTCCCGGCAATTATTGCTACCTTTACGAAGTAAATTGCCTTATAAGGGCTTCATTAATTCCAGCATTAAAATGAACAATCTTGGTCTAGGTCTCGAGCTGATGGTCGTCGGAATGGCGAGCGTCTTCCTTATCTTGATAATAGTCATACTCTTAGGAAAGTTGATGATCAGCGTCACCAACCGCTTCCCCGTACAGGAGCCGGCTGAAAAGCCCGCCCAGCAGGCCGCTGCAGTCAGCGCCGAGACCAGAAGCATAATCGAAGCCACCGTGAAGGAACTCACCGGAGGCAAGGGAACAGTAACAGAAATCGTAAAATTGTAACAGAATATGAAAGAGATAAAATTCAGCCTGGTGTTCCGCGACATGTGGCAGTCAGCCGGAAAGTATGTGCCGAGAGTCGACCAGCTTGTCGCCATCGCCCCCGCAATCATCGACATGGGCTGCTTCGCCCGCGTAGAGACCAACGGCGGCGGCTTCGAACAGGTCAACCTGCTTTTCGGAGAGAACCCCAACAAGGCTGTCCGTGACTGGACCAAGCCCTTCCATGAGGCAGGCATCCAGACCCACATGCTTGACCGCGGACTCAACGGAATCCGCATGAGCCCCGTGCCTTCCGACGTCAGGAAGCTTTTCTACAAGGTGAAGAAGGCCCAGGGAACCGACATCACCCGCACCTTCTGCGGCCTTAACGACGTAAGGAACATCGCTCCTTCCATCGGATACGCACATGAGGCGGGAATGATCTCACAGTGCTCCCTCTGCATCACCAGCTCACCCATACATACCGTAGACTACTACGTGAACATGGCCAAGGAGCTCATCGAGCTCGGCGCCGACGAGATCTGCCTCAAGGACATGGCCGGCATCGGCCGTCCCGTGTCGCTCGGCAAGATAGTCGAGGGCATCAAGAAGATCAAGGACATTCCCATCCAGTACCACAGCCACTCAGGCCCCGGCTTCGCGATGGCATCCATCCTCGAGGTGTGCCAGGCCGGCTGCGACTACATCGACGTTGGCATGGAGCCTCTCTCATGGGGTACCGGCCATCCCGACGTGATCAGCGTGCAGGCCATGCTCAAGGACGCCGGCTTCAAGGTTCCTGAGATCAACATGACAGCCTACATGCGCTGCCGTACCATGATCCAGTCATTCATGGACGACTTCCTCGGATACTACATCCCCAAGCGCAACCGCCTCATGAACTCGCTGCTCATCGCTCCTGGCCTTCCCGGCGGCATGATGGGCTCGCTCATGAACGACCTCGAGACCAACCTCGAGGGCCTGAACCGCTTCAAGGCAAAGCACGGCCAGCCTCTGATGACCCAGGACGAGCTCCTCATCAAGCTCTTCGACGAAGTCACCTACGTATGGCCCAAGGTCGGTTATCCCTGCCTCGTGACCCC
Source organism: Bacteroidales bacterium (assembly GCA_024401745.1). Classification (GTDB taxonomy): domain Bacteria; phylum Bacteroidota; class Bacteroidia; order Bacteroidales; family UBA932; genus Cryptobacteroides. The sequence goes on along the minus strand of JAKSKK010000056.1, from coordinate 1,208 downwards.
GTTCAGCCAGTACGTGAAGAACCTCGCGCTCATGAACGTCATCCAGATGGAGAAGGGCGGCGAGCGCTGGAGCATGATAGCCGACGACATCTGGGACATGATACTCGGCAAGGCCGGCAGACTGCCCGGTCCCGTTGATCAGGAGATCAAGGACCTCGCAGCCGCACAGGGCCGCCAGTTCGTCACCGAGGACCCTCAGCTCAACTATCCCGACGCCCTCGACGTATTCCGTGCCAAGATGGCCGAGAAGGGCTGGGAGGCCGGACAGGACGACGAAGAGCTCTTCGAGTATGCTATGCATCCCGCTCAGTATGAGGCATATAAGAGTGGCAAGGCCAAGGCTGACTTCCTCGCTGACCTTGAAAAGAAGAAGGCCGATGCCGCACCCAAGGCAGCTCAGCCCAGCGAGATCACCGTCACCGTGAACGGCCAGTCATACAAGGTAGCCATCTCATACGACGGCAAGCCCGCTCCTGCAGCACAGGCCGCAGCACCCGCAACACCCGCTCCTGCAGGCGGCAACGACGTGCTCTCACCTCTCGAGGGCAAGTTCATGCTCAGCAAGTCTGCCGGCGAGAAGGAGATAAAGGTCGGCGACGCCGTAAGCAAGGGCGACGTGATCTGCTACATCGAGGCGATGAAGACTTACAACGCCATCGTGTCAGAGTTCTCAGGCAAGGTTCTCGAAATCTGCGCAAAGCCTGGCGACAATGTGTTTGAAGACGACGTACTGATTAAAATCGGCTGATAAATGGGCAACAGTTTTTCAGATATCCTTCGTAACATCTACGACATGACTGCCATCAGCAGCATCGCGGCCGATCCGGGATTCATCCTGATGTATCTGCTCGCCTTCGTGCTGCTCTACCTTGGCATCAAGAAGCATTACGAGCCCCTGCTGCTCGTCCCCATAGCATTCGGTGTGCTCATCGCCAACTTCCCCGGAGGCGAGATGGGCGTCATTCAGGCTGACGAGAACGGTATGGTGCTGGTGGGTGGCGTGCTCAAGAACATCTACGACATGCCCCTGCACCAGATCGCGCATGACCTTGGTCTGATGAACTTCCTGTACTACGGGCTCATCAAGACAGGCTTCCTTCCTCCCATCATCTTCATGGGTGTGGGCGCCCTGACCGACTTCGGTCCCATGCTCCGCAACCTCAAGCTCTCCATCTTCGGAGCAGCTGCACAGTTCGGTATATTCGCAG
>JAKSKK010000055.1 GCA_024401745.1 Bacteroidales bacterium | reverse complement strand
AGAGCGCTTGCTTGACAGGCAAGAGGTCAGCAGTTCAAATCTGCTAAGCCTCACATGAAAAAAGATGATTTCAAGGTCTTAAGACTTCGGAATCATCTTTTTTTGATATTATCTCGAGATTACACCGCTGCCGAGCATTTCGGGAGCGTCGTACGGATCAGACGGATCCTTGAGAGCATACCACACGGCGAACTGACCAGCAGTGACCGCACGCTGGGGCTCGTCAAACACTATGTACAGGCCCTCGGGCTGCATGTTCATGACCGCGTCCTGAAGTTCCTGACGGTAGCGTATGCGCACGCGGCAACGGAGGGTCTCCCCCACATTCAGCGCATTGCCCGGAATCATCCAGTGCACTTCATCCGCATTGACGAGCAGGGCCTTGCGGAATAGGCCGGGATGGTCCTCGCCCTCGCCAACATAGACTATGTTCCTGTCGACATCGGTCGCCAGCACGAAGAGGGGGTCCTTATGGCCGCCTATCGCAAGTCCCTTGCGCTGGCCACAGGTATAGAACTGCGCGCCTTCGTGGCGGCCCGCGATGATGCCCCAGGGATTGGCCTTGTACCTGGTCTTCTTGATGTGCTTCTTGCCGCTGCGGTAGGTCTCGGTCTCGAACACTATGCCGCTGTAGTCGAAAGGGCTGGAGAGTTCCTCGAGAGTCCGAGGTTCGGGAAGATGCTCGTAGAACGGCCGGTATACCTCCACGACGTCGCCTTCAACCGACTTCAGCTTCTGCTGAAGGAATACCGGGAGGTCGACCTTGCCAACGAAACATATCCCTTGGGAATCCTTCTTGTCGGCACTGGGAAGGTCGGCAGCCTGTGCGATGGCACGCACCTCGCTCTTGCAGAGGTGCCCTATGGGGAACATTGCCTTGCGAAGCTGCTCCTGGTCAAGCTGGCAGAGAAAGTAGCTCTGGTCCTTGCCAGGGTCAACACCCTCAAGCAAGCTCACGGTCCCGTCGGGATTGTCCTTCCTGCGGCAGTAGTGCCCTGTAGCGACCATATCGGCCCCAAGAGCCTCCGCCTTCTTCAGGAAGGCGTCGAACTTGATCTGGCTGTTGCAGAGGACATCGGGATTCGGGGTGCGCCCCCTGTCATACTCAGCGAACATGTAGTCGGCCACGCGGGCCATGTACTCGCTGCTGAGGTCGACGAAATAGAAGGGAATGCCTATCTTGCGGGCAACCATCTCAGCCACGAACTTCTCCTCCTCCCACTCGCACTCTCCGTGCAGAGTGCCCTCGATGTCGTGCCAGTTCTGCATGTACATGGCAAACACATCATAGCCCTGCTGCTTGAGGAGCAGGGCGGCAACACTCGAATCAACGCCTCCTGAGAGGCCTACGCATACCTTCATATTTGCAAAGATACGATATTTTGACTATATTTGATTGTTGATAACCAATCATATCCATGATTCAGAAAGAATTCAAAGTGTCTTACACCGAGTACGCCTCCATCGAGGAACTCGGTCCTGAAGACAGGGAACTCGCAGGTGCAGCCATCGAAGCCATGACGGGAGCATACGCCCCCTATTCCCACTTCCATGTTGGCGCGGCAGTCAGAATGAGCAACGGCCAGATAGTCCGCGGCGCAAACCAGGAGAACGCAGCGTTCCCGTCAGGACTCTGCGCAGAGCGCACGGCAATGTTCGCCGCCGGAGCAAAATATCCCGACAAGGCCATGCGCAGCATTGCCATCGTCGGTGGAGTCTTCGGCAGGATGACGGCCGAGCCCGCAACCCCCTGCGGAGCCTGCAGGCAGGTGATGGCCCAGTACCAGACCAAAGCCGGGGCGCCTGTATCAGTGATAATGATAGGTGCGAAACGCATCTGGAAATTCGACAAGGTCGACGATATCCTGCCACTTATATTTGACAGTATCTAAAATAGATAGTGAATTAGGATTTTTTCATTATCTTTGCACTCGGGAAAGTCGTACACGACCAGCTCCCTCAAAACTCCCCCAGGACCGGAAGGTAGCAAGGGTATGAGGTTGTAGCGGTGCGATGTACTAAGCTTTCCCTTTTTTTGTATGAAATCAGACATCATAGTCATAGGCGGCGGTGCATCCGGCCTGATGGCGGCTTACTGGGCTGCCAGGACCGCCGTGGACTCAGGCAGCGACCAGCAGGTGACAGTGCTGGAGAAGATGCCCAAGCCGGCCAGGAAAGTGATGATCACCGGCAAGGGGCGCTGCAACTTCACCAACGTCAAGGACTGGAACGAATTCAGCGGCCATATCAGGAGCAAGGCAACTGCCGTGAAGTCGGCATTCTACAACTTCACCCCGCAGGAAGTGGTCGACTTCTTCGAATCCTACGGAATGGAGACTGTGGTGGAGCGTGGCGACAGGGCCTTCCCTGCCTCATATCATGCCTCCGACGTCATAGACACAATGGTGAACGCCTGCCTCGGAGCCGGCGTGAAGATAGAACTCGAATTCGAGGTCGAGAGCATCACAAAGAACGAGAAGGGAGAATATGCCATAAACTCCACCGACGGACGCAAGTACCTGTGCAGCAAGCTGATAATAGCAACGGGAGGCCTGAGCTATCCCGGCACGGGCAGCACCGGCGACGGCTACGCCTGGGCCGAGTCGCTTGGGCATAAGGTCACCCAGCTGTTCCCCTCGCTCACCGCTCTCGTCCCCAAAGGCTACAAGGACATGAGCGAGGCACCCGAGCCCCAGATGCCCGGGCACATCGCCAGGGAGATACCCCGAACGGAATTCGGCGACAAGCTTTACGGAATACAGCTCAAGAACGTCGGCATCACCCTTTCAGTCGACGGGAACACGGCTCAGGAAGAGTTCGGCGACATCGATTTCACCGACGGTGGAATCGAGGGTCCGATAGGCTTCCAGGTCAGCCGCAAGGCGGTCAAGTCGATAGTCAACGGCAGCAAGGTCCGCCTCAGCATGGACCTCAAGCCCGGCGTCAGCCTCACCGAACTCACCGTCAGGGTGAAGGAACTCTGGGCAGAGATAGACAAGGACCCCAGGTCAAAGAGGCTCAGGGAGAAGGAACGCTGCCGCATACTGCTCGGCAAGCTCATGCCATGGGATCTTATCCCGGCATTTACCGCAGCCCATCCCGGCATCATCACTCTCGAGAGACGCAGCCGCACTGAAACCAAGGTCTGGGTAAACCTTGTGACCATAGCCAAAGCTCTGAAACAGTGGGACTTCTACATAGCGGGATTCGTAGGTTACGAACGCTGCGTAGTCACAGCGGGAGGCGTCAGCACAGACGAGATATTCCCCAAGACCATGGAGTCGAGAATAAGCCCCGGACTCTACTTCTGCGGAGAGGTGCTCGACATCGATTCCGACACAGGAGGCTACAATCTCCAGACTGCATTCTGCACGGGTGCGCTCGCCGGACAGAGCGCGGCAAAACGATAGAGAAAATGAGAGAATTTGAAATTGTCTGCCCCTTAAATAGGGAGCCACGTCTCAAAGAAATCGAAGCCAAGGCAGCCGGCTGCAAGTGGGTGCTCAAGAAGCGCAGCATTGACGCCAGGAAGGAACCTGTATGGCGCTATCAGTACGAAGCTTACGAGGCCGGAGAAACAATCGAGGAATACAAGGCTCCTGAATATCAGGATGTTCACGACGCTCCTGCCGTAATCGTGGTAGGATCCGGCCCTGCCGGAATGTTCGCCGCACTGAAGCTTCTCACTCTCGGCCGCAAGCCCATAGTCCTGGAACGCGGCAAGGACGTGCACGAGCGCAAGTTCGACATGGCACAGCTTTCCCGCAGCGGCATAGTGAATCCTGATTCAAACTACTGCTACGGCGAGGGCGGCGCAGGTGCATTCTCCGACGGAAAGCTCTACACAAGATCCAGCAAGCGAGGCGACATACGCGAAGTCCTGTACCAGCTCGTGGAGCACGGCGCAAGCAGGAACATACTCATCGACGCCCACCCTCACATTGGCTCGGACAAGCTGCCGGTGGTCGTCGAGAACATAAGGAAGACCATCACCGCTCATGGCGGAGAATACCACTTCAACAGCAGGGTCGTATCAATCACGAAAGCTGAAGGAGAAGAGGAATACACTGTAAGCACCGCCGACGGCAAACAATACCGCTCAGCAAAGGTAATCCTGGCCACAGGTCATTCTGCCAGAGATATTTACGAGATGCTGCACAAGGCCGGTGGAAAGCTTGAGGCAAAGGGCTTTGCAATGGGCGTGCGCGTCGAGCATCCTCAGGAAAAGATCAACTGGTGCCAGTATCACGGCACGTGGAAGCCGGGCATTCCGGCAGCCGAATATTCGTTCGTCGAGCAGGTCGACGGCAGGGGCGTCTTCTCATTCTGCATGTGCCCCGGAGGCATACTAGTACCCTCGGCCACCGAGCCCGGGACCATAGTCATGAACGGAATGTCGAACTCCGAGAGAAACGGCAAGTTCGCCAATGCCGGAGTCGTTGTGCAGATAGAGCCTGAGGACGTGAAGGGCGACGATCCATTCCGCCTGATGGACCTGCAGAGCAAGGTCGAGCACGACATGTTCGACTACTGCGAGAAAGCACGCATAGAGGCCGCAAGACCGCACAGGAAGGCCAAGGACGAGCAGGACGTCCCTCAGAATCCCATGGCCGCTCCGGCCCAGAGAATGGAAGATTTCTGCCTGGGCAAGATGAGCAAGAAAATGCCCGAGACCTCATACCATCCCGGTGTGGTGAACGCTCCCCTGCATGAACTTCTGCCGCCGATGGTGGCCCAGCGCCTGCAGAAGGTATTCCCCCGGGTGAAAATGAAGAATTACTACACGAACGCCGCTCTTCTCATAGGCGTGGAGTCCAGGACCTCTTCTGCAATCAGAATTCCCAGAGACCCGGAAACCCTTGAATATCTGTCATTTGAAGGCATCTACCCCTGCGGCGAGGGAGCCGGTTACTCAGGCGGGATAGTATCTTCCGCAATTGACGGAATCCGCTGTGCCGAACAGGCGACAAAATAAAGATTTATTTTGTATTTTTGTGGGTTGATATGTCGGAACGCAGCTGCAACATAATCGCCCGCATCATTGGCATCGTCCTCCTGCTCATCGCAGGGGTGTTCCTTGCCATACAGATTCCGTCAGTCCAGACACGCATCGCCAAGTTCGCCACAGGCAAGCTTGAGAACGCGATAAACGGCACCATACAGTACTCCGACATCAAGATCCTTCCTTCCGGCGCCCTCCTGATCAAGGACCTCGTCATCATCGACGACAACCCCTATACCGAGGACAAGTTCAACTGCGGATGGGCACCCAGGGACACTTTCTTCTGCGCAAAGAAGATCACGGCCACATTCTCCCTCAAGGGCCTGTTCAAGTCAGAAGGCCTGCATCTGGGCAGGGTCAACGTGGAGCACGGCGCATTCAACCTCGTCACCCAGCCGGGCGAGAACGGCAGGGCAATGAGCAACATACAGCGCATCTTCAACCTCAAGGGCGCGCCCGACAAGGTTGCAGAACCCGGGCCGGACATCTTCGACATCCGCAAGTTCAAGGTCAGCGACTTCAGGTACACAATGACATCGTTCCTCGAAAGGAAGAGAGAGCCTTCCGAGGTCGGAATCAGGTATGACGACATGGATGTGCTCGCCAGCGAGATCCGGGGCCATGGCATGAAGTTCTCGGGCGGCAAGATGTACGCCCACTGCGACCATTGCGCCTGCACCGAGAAGTCAGGCTACGAGATGTATCACCTCTCCGGCGACTGCGAAGTCGGTCTCGGGCGCACGCTTGTGAAGAACATACACCTCGTGGACCCTTGGTCAGACGCCAACATCGATTTCTTCTCGATGTCTTACCGCAACTCGCGCGTCTTCAAGTATTTCCTGAACAGGATACTGCTCGAGGCCGAACTGGGGAAAGGCGTGATAGGCTTCCCTACCATCACATACTTCTCGTCAGCCCTGCCTGACAACAATGCGATCATCCAGACCGAAGGCGGTCATTTCAAAGGATTTATCAGCGATTTCAACATCGAGGACCTCGAGTTCACTGAACTCACGAGCGGAATCGGAGGAACGCTCAACGGCGGGCTCAAAGGCATACCGAATACAAGCGAAATGGCAGTGGATGCCACCCTTGAAGGCGTAGAGCTCACCACAAGGCAACTCAGCAGACTGCTCAAGGCTGTTACCGGAAAATCTGTTCCAGCCGTCACCAAGCTTGCCACGGGGCAGAAATTCAAGGTCGACGTAACAGCGAACGGCCCCCTGAACAACGCCAGGGCAATAGTGGACCTCAACTCTGGAATGGGCAGCATGGCGGTCAAGGCCAATGTGAAGAACCTTCTGGACAGCCACAAGGACATACAGATAGCCGGCAACGTGGGCACAAGACAGTTCAACCTCGGCAAGATGCTTGGGTCAACCGCTCTTGGTCCGGTGACGCTCGAGACCAATCTCAATGCAAGTCTCGGCAAGAAATTAAGCGCAGGCGTAGATTCTCTCGCAATTGCCAGCATACAGCTCCTGGGGCAGGAGTTCAAAGGCCTGAACGCATCGGGGCACTATGGATCTGACGGCTTCAGCGGCCGGATCACAAGTTCCGACCCGAAGCTCAGATTCCTCATCAACGGTGAGGGACACGGCGGCATTGCGGCCGGCAACGCTGACTTCAACGTAAACGGCAGGATCACTGGCGCCGACCTCCACGCACTCGGCATAGACCCCAGAGAGGAAGACGCACTGGCCAGCCTTTATCTTGGCGCCAGCCTCATCAGCAACGGCAAGGGAAGCTTCGACAGCAATGCCACGCTCAGCCAGATAAGCGTGACTGACGGCAACGGAGTCCATGCGCTGCCCGACATGACGGCAAACTTCAGCAATGCCGGTGGAAGCAACAACATATCCGTCAATTCCGACATGTTCCACGGAGAGTTCGGCTCGGAAGGCAGCTTCCAGCAGCTCATCGCCGCAATACAGAACGCCAGCACAAGACGCGAACTTCCGGCCCTGTACAAGGCCGCGGACCAGCCCAAGGACTCCACTTTCGTGCCCTTCAGGACAAGTATCGACCTGTACGACACAAGGGAACTGCTGGCATACGTGATGCCCGGGCTCTATATAGCCGACGGGACCTCGCTCGACATGAGCATGACTCCCGACGGTGCGCTGAACGGAAAGATAAAGGCCCAGAGGCTTGCCATGGGCACGAACTACATCAAGAATGCCGACCTGCTGCTTGACAACAACGGCGGCAGACTCAACGCAATGCTTACAGGTGAAGAGTTGAAGGTCGGCACGTTCTCTCTTGGCAGGCCGTCGGTCTCAGCGAATGCCAACGACAACGACTTCCTTGTGAACGCGACCTTCGACAAGACAGCCGTGACAAACGGAAGCGCGGACATATCGATAACGGGCAGCTTCAGCCGTGACGAGAGCGATACGCTGACCATCTGTGCTCATCCGCAGAAGTCGCACATAATAATTGACGTCGGTGTTTGGTTTTT
>JAKSKK010000054.1 GCA_024401745.1 Bacteroidales bacterium | reverse complement strand
CTCCAGAAGCAGTGGAAGGAGATCGGCGCAGTTCCCCGCAAGAAGAGCGAGCAGCTCTGGAAGCGCTTCCGTGCAGCATGCGACGAGTTCTTCGCAGAGCGCGACAAGCAGCAGAAGCCCGAGAATGACTTCTACGGCAACCTGAAGGCAAAGAAGGCCCTCATCGCCGAGGTTCAGGCATTCGAACTGTCAGAGGACGAGGCTGCCAATGCAGAGGCAATGCGCGCATTCGCTGACCGCTGGCAGGGAATCGGCCACGTTCCCTTCAAGGAGAAGGACAATGTGAACGCCGCATTCAAGGAGGCCATGCAGCAGAAGTTCCCTCTCTACGGACAGAGACCTCAGAACTCACGCGGTGGCAGAGCTCCCAAGAGCCCCAAGGACACCCTCATCGAGAAGTACAACACTCTCAAGCAAGATATAATCACTTACGAGAACAATATTGGATTCTTCTCCGCTTCAAAGAACTCAGAGCCTCTTGTAAAGCAGATGCAGGAGCGCATCGAGGCCGCCAAGGCAGAACTTAAGGAACTTGAGGACAAGATCCGTAAGGCAGAGGAGGAGCAGGAGTAATGGATAAAAACTCGGTAATTGGATTCATACTCATTGCGGCCATAATGTTCGGCTTCACCTGGTATGAATCGTCACAGAGCCGCAAGAGAATCGAAGCCCAGCGTCAGCTGGACTCCATCGCACGCGCAGAGGCTATCGCCTGCGGCGAGATAGATACCACCGCAACTCTCGACCTTGCCGAGGCCGAGGCTACCCAGGCGCAGGTCGTCAATGCCGTATCGGCATATAAGGACAGTGCTCTTGCAGTAGCGCATGACGCTGAGTCACAGATTGTTGCACTCGAGAACGACAAGCTCCGCATCGAGTTCAATACAAAGGGTGCGCAGCTGTATTCAGTGATGGTCAAGGACTATTACAACTACGACAGCACAGCTCTCTATATCTTCAAGCCCGGCAATGCTGAGTACAACATCAGCATCTACACCGGTGAATACATCCAGACCAAGGATTTCAACTTCCAGGTAGCAGAGCAGACCGACAGCACCCTTGTGATGCGCCTTCCTTTCGCAGGAGGCGGCTTCATCCAGCAGTCATACACTCTCAAGGCAGGAAGCTATTCAGTCGACAACATGCTTTCATTCGTCGGCATGCAGGGAGTCATTCCCCGCAACGTCAGCATGTTCGACCTCGACTTCAACGTAACCATTCCCCGCATGGAGAAGGGTTACAAGAACGAGAGCCAGTATTCGAAGCTTGACCTTTATTTCAACGGAGACAAGAAGCCCGAGGAACTCGGTCGCGGCCGCAGCGGTTCAAAGCGCGTCGATTCACGCTTGAGCTGGTTCGCATACCAGCAGCAGTTCTTCTCAGCAATTCTCCGTTCACCCAAGGAATTCGCTTCAGGTCAGCTGAGCGTCAACTTCTTCAGTCCTGACGACGAGTCCCATAACCTCATGGCCTGCACGGCCAGCATGCGTCAGGAGTTCCAGGGAGCCGAGACTGTCGAGATACCCTACGAGTTCTATTTTGGCCCCAACCACTATCAAACTCTCAAGGCTTACGACCAGAAATACGAGAAGATCATTCCTCTGGGTGGTAACCTCGTGGGCTGGTTCACTAGATTCGTCATCATCCCTCTGTTCAACTGGCTTCACAGGTTCTTCGACAACTTCGGTCTCATCATCCTTCTCATGACCATCATCATCAAGATCGTGGTGATGCCTCTGACCAACAAGTCGTTCCTGTCTTCAGCCAAGATGTCGGCCCTCAAGCCCGAGATCGAGAAGATCAACGCCAAGTATCCCAAGCAGGAGGATGCGATGAAGAAGCAGCAGGCTACCATGGACCTCTACAAGCGCGCGGGAGTGAGTCCCGCCGGTGGATGTCTGCCTACTCTTCTCACATTCCCTATCCTCTGGGCGATGTTCAGGTTCTTCCCTGCATCAATCGAGCTTCGTCAGCAGCCTTTCCTGTGGTGTCACGACCTCAGTGCATACGACTCCATCCTTGACTACGGCACACGCATTCCCATCCTGGGCGACCACCTTTCACTCTTCGCCCTGCTCATGGCAGTGACAATGTGGCTGTACTCGAAGATGACCATGTCCAACCAGGCCGCCAACGATCCCAGCGCAGCCAGCATGAAGTTCATGAGCGTCTGGATGATGCCTATCATGATGTTCTTCATCTGTAACAACCTTTCAGCGGCGTTGAGCTACTACTATCTGCTCTCACAATTGTTCAGCATAATTCAGAACTGGGTTCTCCGCAAGTGGTTCGTCGATCCCGAGAAGCTTCTTGCCAAGGCACGTGCCAACGAAGGCAAGCCTGCCAAGAAGAGCAAGTGGCAGCAGCGCCTCGAGGAAGCCCAGAAGATGCAGGAACAGCAGCTCAAGGCTCAGCAAAAGAACAGAAGATAATGATATCTGAAAGTCTTACATCTATTTATAAGGAACTGCCATCAGGAGTTGAACTGGTGGCAGTTTCCAAATTCCACCCTCTCAGTTCCGTACTTGAGGCGTATGCCGCAGGCCAGCGCGTTTTCGGCGAGTCCCGCCCCCAGGAGCTTGAGAAGAAGGTGAAGGAGCTTGCGGCGATGCCCGATGCCCCGCAGCTGCGCTGGCATTTCATAGGCCACCTGCAGACCAACAAGCTTAAGATGGTCCTGCCATACGTGGAACTGGTGCAATCGGTCGACTCGCTTCATCTGCTCCAGGAAATAGACAAGTGGGGCAAGGATAACGGCAAGGTCGTGAACGTGCTTCTTGAGATGCATGTGGCAGCCGAGGAAACCAAGCAGGGCTTCGTTGAGGAGGACCTGCTGGAGCTCATGCTCCGCCAGGCCGACACGCATCCATATAAGAATGTGCGAATCTGCGGCCTTATGGGAATGGCCACCAATACCGACAGCGAGGAAGACGTGCGGGCTGACTTCGAAAGAATAGCCGATTTCTTCGAGTATCTGCAGGACCTCTGCCCGGAACTTGATGATTTCAAGGAACTCAGCATCGGTATGTCCGGCGACTGGAAGATAGCTCTCGAGTATGGTGCCACCATGGTACGCATAGGCACCGCGATCTTTGGAGAAAGACAATATTGACACTATGAAGATATACTGTTTGAGAATCGCGGCGCTCGCCGCTGCCACGCTGGCTCTCGTGTGCTCCTGCCATGAACGCAGGCAGGGGAGCGAGGAGGAGAACGACCCCAGGGAAATCTCCGAATGCGAGGAGTACGATGAGTACTTCACTCCTGAACGCCTTCGAGTCGACATCACCCTTGTAGGCAATGCCACCGAGCAGCGCGCATACGTGAACCGTATGTTCAGGGAGAAGCAGTGGTCGGGATCTCCCGCATCGCTCATCAACGAGTTCGGCTACGGTGAATACATTTATAAGGTGTTCTCCGGCGACAAGCTTGTGTTCTCGAGCGGTTTCTGCACTCTGTTCGACGAGTGGCGCACTACCGAGCAGGCTAAGACCACCGACATGTCGATGGGCCACGCACTGTGGATGCCTTTCCCGAAGGATAGCGTGCATGTATCTGTATGTCAGCGCATTCGCCAGACGGGTGGATATGAGCCCATCCTTGAATTCGACGTCGATCCCACAGACCGCCATATCGCTCCCTGCGAGAACGGCTACAACGTGACCTGCCTCCATTACAGCGGAGAGTCTGCCCACAAGGTCGATCTGGTGTTTGCCGGTGAAGGGTATTCCGCAGGCGAGAAAGGGAAGCTCCGCACCGATGCCCGAAGGATGATGACCTATCTGTTCTCTATGGAACCCTATTCTGCCCGTAAGGACGACTTCAACATCTGGCTGGTAGAGAGTCTCTCTGTAGATTCCGGCGTCGACATCCCGCAGGAAGGCATCTGGCGCAGCACCGTCATGGATTCGGGTTATGACACCTTCTATGAAGACAGGTACCTGACCATCTGGGACCAGACCAAGATTGCCGACGTCCTTTCCGGGACGGCGTTCGATGCCGTGTACGTCATCGCCAACGACGAGAAGTACGGTGGCGGCGGAATATACAATTCGTACGCACTCGGCTCTTCTGACCACAAGTATTCTCTCGAAGTGTTCATACATGAGTTTGGTCACAGCTTCGCGGGCCTTGGCGACGAGTATTTCGACTCTTCAGACCCTTACGGCGACGATTACTATCCTGCAGGAATCGAGCCCTGGGAGCCCAATATCACCAACCAGACAGACTTCGAATCCAAGTGGGCTGACATGATGGACATTCCCGGCGTGGGCCTTTACGAAGGAGCCGGATACATGACCAAGGGCTGCTGGCGTCCCGTCGACGACTGCCGTATGAAGACAAATACCGCCCCCGGCTTCTGTCCTGTCTGCCAGAGGGCGATAAATCGAATGATAGACTTCTATACGAAGTAAGTTACTTCTTATAATTCTTTGCTTTTTCTCTCACAATGGCGGCGCGCTTTGCGCTGTCGGGGTGAGACGAGAACATCTGTGCGACTGCTGAAGCCTGACGGCCGTTGGAGAGGTTCACGAGCTTCTCGAGGGCGGTTGCCATTGAGTAGGGGCTCTGTCCGTTTGCGATGGCGAACTCGAATCCGTATTCGTCTGCTGCGAATTCCTGCTTCTGTGAGAACTTGGCGGAAACGAATGCCTCAGAGATGTCGCCGAGCACTGCTGAAGATACAGCGCCTACTGATCCTGCGGCTGCTATGGCGTCACGTGCTGCTGATGCCATGTATGCCTTCTTCATCGCATTCTTGGAGTCCTGATGCACCACGTGCCCGATTTCGTGTCCGATGATGGCCATGAGCTCACCGTCGTCCATTACGTCCATAAGTCCTGTGTATACGCGGATGGAGCCGTCAGCGCATGCGAATGCGTTGATCTCTTCAGTCTGGTATACCTTGAAATTGAGGTTGAGACCATCGACTTTGACGTTGGAAAGGAGCTTCTTCAGCCTAGCCTGATATGCGCCGGTGTCGATCCTGTTCTTCTGGTCCATCTGCGCTACGGACTGTGCGCTCAGCTGCACGATCTGGGCATCGGTGATGCTGGCTGCCGTCATGGCCTTTCCTGCTGCTGATGCCAGAGCATCTGGGTTCCAGTTGATTGCCCCGAGAAGTGAACAGCTGCATAGTGACATGCATGCTGCAGCGATGATTAAAATCCTTTTCATTGGTTATTCAGTTCTTTGATTATTGCTTTTGCCACAGCGCGTGAGGCGCCCTTGCCGCCGAGGGACTGCCTGATGTCGGCGTAGTCGTCGAGCATCTGCTCCCTGTATGCGGAGTCGCCGGTGAGCCGCCTGACTTCCGCCACGACGTTCTCTGCCGTGAACTCCTCCTGTATGAGCTCGCGAAACGCGCATTTGTCGATGCACAGGTTGCCCAGCGAAATGTATCTGATGTTGTCGAGCACGCGGAGTATCCTTCTTGCGACGAAGGCTGTGAGCTTCGATGTGCTCCAGCATACGACCTGCGGCGTGCCGATGAGCGCTGCCTCCAGCGATGCCGTACCGCTGTTGATTATGGCAGCGTCGGCATATCTGAGTATGTCGTATGTCCTGCCGAAGATCACTTCGATGTTCTTCCGCCCGCCGATGAACGGCCGGTAGTCGTCGATGCTCCTAGCCGGCGCGCCCGCAATGACCACCTTGCAGCCGAGAGTGTCGGCAACCTCCATGCAGATGGGCATCATGCGCTTGATCTCGCCGCTGCGGGAACCGGCAAGAAGAGCGATGTAGCTGCCTTCGACGGGGCGCTGGTAGTCGTGGCTGTCGACGGCGTCGAGCAGGGGATTGCCAACGTATTCGAAGGGTATGCCGGTCTTCTCGAAGTAGGGTACCTCGAAAGGGAAGACGATGAAGAGCTTGTCGACCCACTTCTTGAGCTTCCTGTTGCGGCTGGCGCGGCTTGCCCATGTCTTGGGGGCTATGTAGTAGAATACCCTGATTCCGTTGTCGTGACAGAATCTGGCGACCTTCATGTTGAAGCCGGGGTAGTCGATGAGTATGACAACATCGGGCTTCCATTCCAGTATGTCCTTCTTGCAGAAGCTGAGGTTCCCAAGAAGCTTTCCGGCCTTCGCCAGCACGTCCGTCAAACCCATGACGGCGCCGTCCTTGTAGCTGCGCACAAGGACTTGCTCCGCAATTTTTGACGGGGGCTCTGCCCCCGTAACGCCCCCCGGCAGCCTGACGGCTGCTGTCCTGCCAGCGAGCATTTCGTCCAAAGCGGCATCCTGCATCATATCACCGCCCCAGATACGGAAACAAGCTTCCGGATCTTCGAGGCGCAGGCCTCGGATCAGGTTGCTGCCATGCAGGTCGCCGCTGGCTTCTCCGGCTATTATATAATATCGCATAGACGCTGGTATTCGTTATGGTCGGTGTTGTCGATGGTATGCGGCGTGACGGTCACGTAGCCCTGCTCCAGCAGGAGATGGTCGGCTGCGGCGATGTTCCCGCTGTTGCTCGTGAAGTCGCCTGCCATCACATATATCTCCTCGCCTTCCTCCTTGTTCCTGACGTAGTCAAGGTCGGCCTGTGTGGGCTTGAATCCCTTCTCCTCCACGAATTCCCAGTAGTCGCGGTACTCGCGTTCCCAGTGGGCCATGCCCATCCTGGAAGCCACCACGCCCTTGATCCGGGCAGCGGGCAGGTCCGGGAAGTTGATGTTGTAGAATGTTCCGAACCGGGGTCTTGCCTGCCTGGCAAGCTTCTCGAAGAGGGCGGGGAAGAGAGCCTGCACGCCGCTGAAGTCGGCGTCGGGGCTGAAGCTGTCAAGGCTCACGCCTATGCTGGGTATTCCGTTCACGGCACCCTCCATGGCAGCGCCTATGGTGCCTGAGTAGACGGCTGCTGTGGCGGCGTTGGAGCCGTGATTGATTCCGCTGACCACGAAGTCGGGCTTGTCCGGCCAGTATATGTTGTCTATTCCGTACTTGACACAGCTCGCGGGTGTTCCGTCAAGATACCACCATGATTCTCCGGGGAGGTCCTTGATGTGCTTGACGGCAATGGGCCTGTGCCCCATGGTCACTGCCATGGACATGCCGCTCTGTGCCGATTTGGGCGCTACGATGAGCAGGTCGCCGAAGGGGCGGAGGATTTCCACCAGCGCAGTCATGCCCTTTGCCTCGAATCCGTCATCGTTTGTAACAAGAATCTTCATTAAAATTGAAATTTATACAAAGATAATTGATTTTCACTGATTTTTTGGTAAATTTGCGACGCCGAAAGGCAGAATGAGAATTTATTGTTTAACAAACTTATAAAATCTAAAAAATGGTAAAACTCGGTATTAACGGATTTGGTCGTATCGGCCGTATGGTATTCCGTGCAGCAGTTGAGAATTTCCCCAACGACATTGAGGTTGTAGGTATCAACGATCTTCTTGATCCTGATTATCTCGCTTACATGCTCAAGTATGATTCAGTTCATGGCGCATTCAAGGGCGACATCAAGGTTGAAGGAAGCACTCTTATCGTTAACGGTAAGTCTATCCGCCTCACCGCTGAGATGGATCCCGCTAACCTCAAGTGGAACGAGGTAGGTGCAGAGGTTGTTGTTGAGTCAACAGGTCTCTTCCTCACCGACGAGAAGGCTCGCAAGCACATCGAGGCTGGTGCAAAGAAGGTCATCATGTCTGCTCCTTCAAAGGACGCTACCCCCATGTTCGTTTATGGTGTTAACCACGAGACATACGCAGGTCAGGACATCATCTCCAACGCTTCTTGTACAACCAACTGCCTCGCTCCTATCAGCAAGGTCCTCAACGACAAGTTCGGCATCAAGCGCGGCCTCATGACAACAGTTCACGCTGCTACCGCTACCCAGAAGACCGTTGACGGTCCTTCAAAGAAGGATTGGCGCGGTGGCCGTGGTATCCTCGAGAACATCATCCCTTCTTCAACAGGTGCTGCAAAGG
>JAKSKK010000053.1 GCA_024401745.1 Bacteroidales bacterium | reverse complement strand
TTCGTTGACGAGAAGGGCAACATCGAGGACGCTGACAAGGTATTCATGGCCGACGCCATCGGTACTGTATGTGGTGCATGTCTCGGTACCTCAACCACCACCACATACGTAGAGAGCTCTACTGGTGTAGGTTCAGGCGGCCGCACAGGTCTCACCGCGTTCACGGTTGCAGTATGCTTCGCTCTCGCACTCCTGTTCTCACCCATCTTCCTCGCAATCCCCAGCGCAGCAACAGCTCCCGCCCTTATCATTGTGGGTATGATGATGATGAACCCCGTCAAGGAGATCGACTGGCTCAACTACCGCGAATCCATCCCCGCATTCCTTACCGTCATCCTCATGCCTCTGGCATACAGCATCTCCGACGGTATCCTCATCGGTATGATCTCATACGTCGTCCTCTACGCCCTCTCAGGCAAGTGGAAGGAGATCACCCCGACGATGTGGGTTCTTGCAGTACTGTTCATCCTGAGATACATCTTCATCTAAGGAGAAGACGTCAAATAGAAAAGGAGGTTCGGCTGAACCTCCTTTTTTTTATTCCAGATATCGGTCCTGAAGGGCCTTCATATCTTCGTCGCTGAGCAGCAGCGGGCCGGTCAGGAAATTATGCATCGAACCGTAGGTATGGTCGATCAGGTCAAGGGCGGCGGCAAAGTACCTGCTGTTCACACCAAGGAAGGTGAGTATCACTTCCCTCTCCTCCTGCGTCGAGACGCTGGCGTAGCCCTCCTCCACATCTTTCCTGTAGAACACGTTGGAAAGTTCGTAGTCCTTCATTATGAGCTCCCTGTCGGCGCCAAGTGCTGCAAGCAGGAAGGCGGCACCTATGCCGGTGCGGTCCTTGCCCTGCGAACAGTGCCAGTACACTGCTCCGTCTTCAGTGTTCACGATGTTCTGCAGAAAACCTGCGTACTGAATCTGCGTGAACTCCTCGATTACCATGTCGGTATAGAGATGCGACGCCACCCTCTGCACCATGGGGTCGGAGGCATGGGCGGCGAGCCAGTGAGGAAGGTCGAGATACGCATCCTGAGGCAGGCTCATCGCGGCCATGGTCTGGTTGTCCTCGTTGAAGGCGGGCAGCCAGATGTTGCGTGCGCCTTCGACTTCGAGGTCAGGGGCTCGGCGGACCTCCATGCTGGTGCGGAAGTCGAAGACCTTCGCTACGTGATACTTTTGAGACATTGTGGCGAGGTCCTCGGCGCTTGCGCATGAAAGGTCGCCGCCACGGAGCAGCAGGCCGCTCTTTATGCGCCTGCCGTCGGGCATTATGTTGCCGCCCAGATCGCGGGCATTAGCAAGACTTGGAAGAATGAACACTACTGCTTATTGAACATATATCTGTCAAGCCACTCCTGCTCCCAGGGGAAGAACTTGATCATATCGGCGTAATAAATGATGTACAGGCAGGCCATCTTGTTGAGGATGTCCTCCATCTTGGATGCTTCAGGACCGAAGTACTCATCGACGAATATATCCCACGCCTGACGCATCTGCGCGCATGAGATGTGGAAGGTATTCTGGGCTATCTCCTCATTGGGACCGATGCACACGAACCTGAGCATGCCTATGTCGAACAGAGGATTGCCATACGCGAAGTCCGCGAGGTCAATCCAGTAGTTCTTTCCGCCGGCAAGCAGCAGATTGCCCATGTGCATGTCGCCATGGATGCAGGTTGTGGTGGACGGTATGGAAGCGATGAAGTCGGTCACGATGCGGCGCTGTTCGTCATTGAGGCGCGAGCAGGTCGAGGTGGCCTTCATGAAACGGGCCTCGACGGGCTTGAACACCTTGGTGTTGCATTCTGTGGAGTGAAGCTGCTTGCACATCCTTGCAAACGAGCGCATGTGCTCCTCGAAATGTTCGGGCTCCTGCGAGAGAAGCCTTGAATATGAGCGCTTGCCGGTGACACGTTCGAATTCGACGCCTATGCGCTTGCCGTCGGTCACCAGCCTCAGGCCACGGGGCGTGGGAAGGCCCATGTCATACACGGCATTGGCTATGCGCAGCTCCTTTGCAGGCACGTTTACGGGGATGAAGTCGGCGTAGAGCTTCATCATCTTCTCGCCGTCCTTGTGGTTGTAGCTGATGGCGGTGAATCCGTCTCCGCTCACCTCATAGTCGGCAAGGTCCACATCCTCCATGGCCGGAGAGGTGAATACATGGTCGATGGCTGCGGTGAACTCCTCGTATGCAGGAGTGCCTGAAAGCTCGCAGAGCGACTTTGCAAGGCCGCGGTAGTGCCACTCGTGGTCGGCCTTTCCGCCGGGCGCGTGGAAGATCTTCCAGAGCTCGTCACCCTTCACGTCGTAGTCTCTTGCTATGGCACGCATGTTCGACAGCTTGTCGCCCATTGCGACTATCTTGGCATCATGGGACGCATTGCGAAGCCTGTCGATGGCAGCCTGCTTGCGGGCACGCCACGTCTCGCACTCGGGAATGGAAGGGTCGATCTCGTCGGATTCGGTGTGCACGATTGCAGCGACTCTGTCGCCGAACTCGGCGCGGATCTGCTCGACTGTGACGTCTGTATCCTCCACAGTGTCGTGGAGTGCGGCTGCGGCTAGAAGCTCGGGGTCGTTGGTGAGCGTAGCCACAATCTCCATGGCCTCAAGCACATGGATGACATACGGGAAGCCCTTGCCTCTACGTTCAGTGTTAGCGTGGGCGTCGACGGCGAACTTTATCGCCTTGTCGACAAATGCTGTGTCAAGAAATCTGTTTGTCATAAAGGGGACTTTAATTCTACAAATATAGCCACTATCGCCTAAATATCAACATCCGCCAGCGCTCACAGCAATGATTTCGTCTTGTATTGCTGGGGAGACACGCCAACTATGTTGCTGAAAACTCGGCAGAAGTATGCCGGGTCCTCGTAGCCGACGGCGTAGGCAAGGTCCTTGTTGGACATATTCCTCTCCAGCAGCAGGAGCTGTGCCTTCTCTATTCGCTTGTTGGTCAGAAACTTGAGTGGAGTCATGCCGGTCTGCTTCCTGAAAGTGCGGATGAACTGGTTGACAGACAGACAGGCCTCGTGGGCCAAGGTTTCAACATCAACAGCAGGGTCTGAAAGATGCAGGAAGATATACGATACCGCCCTCTGCACCCTCTCATCTGTAGCCTGGTCCTTCAACTGGGCATGGTACAGGAAACGGGACAGCAGGAAGAGCACTATCCCACGGGACTCCATCCTTAGGCTAAGCGCCCTCTCCTTCTCGCTGCTGATGTTGTGGAGCAGGGACTCGTTGTCGTTGTATGAATCAGGATCAAGGTCTTCGAGGCTCAGAGAAGGATTCATCCCCACGAGGCATGAGAACATAAGCTCGTCTATTGGCTGGGAAGGGACCTCCACAGGGAAATCATACTTGTCGAAGATGCTCCCGCTGAAACCAGGAGCGCTGTTGTCTTCGTAGAAATGAAGATAGTAGTGGGAGAACGGGCTGCCACAGATGTTGTCGTGGCTGGTAAACGGCGGCACCAGATAAAGATATCCAGGCCGGAGTTCATACAGACGGCCGCCCACACGCAGTGAGGCGGTGCCATCAGCAATGCAGTAGATGCGTGCAAAAGGGCTCGACACACCTGTGTAGTTCCAGCTTGAGAGATGCTCAGGCTTACCTGCATTCAGTATTATCGGATGGAAGTCATCAAGCAGCATATAGTGATTTTGTCCAATACTATGGTCATTTTATATCAATGATATGATTCAATAATTCACGAACTTTGAGGTCGTTATCGTGCAAATGCAAATATAAATAATTATAAACCACATTCAAATGAACAAGTATCCTAAAATCGGTATTCGACCTACCATCGACGGCCGCCAGGGCGGCGTACGCGAATCTCTCGAGGACAAGACAATGGCACTCGCCAAGGCCGTTGCAGAACTTATTTCAGCAAATATCAAGAACCCTGACGGCAGCCCCGTAGAGTGCGTCATAGCTGACAGCACCATAGGCCGCGTCGCCGAGGCTTCGGCATGCCAGGAGAAGTTCGAGCACGAGGGCGTCGGCGCCACCATAAGCGTCACCTCATGCTGGTGCTATGGCTCCGAGACCATGGACATGAACCCTCACTGGCCCAAGGCAGTATGGGGATTCAACGGCACGGAGCGTCCCGGCGCAGTATATCTTGCAGCCGTGCTCGCAGCCCACGCACAGAAGGGCCTTCCCGCATTCGGCATCTACGGCCATGACGTCCAGGACATAACAGACAACAGCATACCCGCCGACGTGGCAGAGAAGATACTCCGCTGGGCACGCGCCGCAATGGCAGTCGCAAGGATGCGCGGCAAGAGCTACCTCAGCATGGGCAACACCTGCATGGGAATTGCCGGTTCCATCGTCAACGCCGACTTCCTCCAGAACTATCTCGGAATGCGTACCGAGTACGTTTCACTCGTGGAGATACTCCGTCGTGTGGACTACGGCATCTACGACCACGAGGAGTTCGAGAAGGCCATGGCCTGGGTCGAGAAGTACTGCAAGCCCAACGAGGGTCACGATTACAACGAGGACCGTCCCCTCTTCCCCGGCGTTCCCATGACCAGCTTCAACGGTAAGGGCAAGGGCAAGAACCGCGAGGAGAAGGACGCTGACTGGGAGTTCACCGTCAAGAACATGATGATCATCCGCGACCTCATGGAAGGCAACCCCAAGCTCCTGGAAATGGGCTACAAGGAAGAGGCTCTCGGCCACAACGCCATCGTAGGCGGCGTGCAGGGCCAGCGCCAGTGGACCGACTACAAGCCCAACTTCGACTTCCCCGAGTCGCTGATGTGCACATCGTTCGACTGGAACGGCATACGTGAGGCAAAGGTGCTCGCAACCGAGAACGACTTCTGCAACGGCATCACCATGCTCTTCGGTCATCAGCTTACCGGCAAGGGCGTGATGTTCAGCGACATACGTACATACTGGAGCCCCGACGCAGTAGAGCGAGTAACCGGCAAGCGCCCCGAAGGCGCCGCAGCAGGCGGATTCATCCACCTCATCAATTCAGGTGCCACCACGCTTGACGCGACCGGCGCCATGACCGATGCAGAGGGCAATCCTACCATGAAGGCTCCTTGGGAGATGACCCAGAAGGACGTAGATGCCTGCCTCGAGGCCACTCAGTGGATGCCCGCAGACCGCGACTACTTCCGCGGCGGCGGCTATTCTTCACACTTCCTCTCAAAGGGCGGCATGCCCATGACCATGATGCGCCTCAACATGGTGCAGGGCCTCGGCCCCGTGCTGCAGCTCGCAGAAGGATGGACAGTCGAGCTCCCGAAGGACGTCAACGACATCCTCGACAAGCGCACCGACCCCACCTGGCCCACTACCTGGTTCGCACCTCGCCTCGATCCCACCAAGGACTGCTTCAAGGACGTATACAGCGTGATGAACTGCTGGGGTGCAAACCACGGCGCCATCGCCTACGGCCACATAGGTGCCGACGTGCTCACCCTCGCATCGATGCTCCGCATCCCCGTATGCATGCACAACGTTCCCGACGCAGACGTATTCCGTCCCAGCGTATGGAACGCATTCGGAATGGACAAGGAAGGTGCCGACTACCGCGCCTGCGCCAACTTCGGACCAATCTATAAATAGTCATACATGAAGAGATTGCTTCTACTTTTAGCCGCAGCCTGCATCGTTGCAAGCTGCGGCAATGACGGATACGAGAGAAGCGGCAGATGGACCGCTGAGAAGGCCAACCAGTGGTATGAGCAGGCCGGCTGGCGCAGCGGATGCAACTACATCCCCGCCACCGCCATCAACCAGATAGAGATGTGGCAGGACTCCACCTTCGACCCCGAGACCATCGACAAGGAGCTCGGCTGGGCTGAAGAACTGGGATTCAACACGATGCGCGTGTTCCTGAGCAGCGTGGTATGGGACTGCGAGCCCGAGACCTTCAAGGACAACATCAGCGAGTTCCTCGACATCTGCGCGAAGCACGGCATCAAGCCGGGACTCGTGTTCTTCGACGACTGTCACCAGCCCGAATCGGCGTTCGGTCCGCAGCCTGCACCCAGGCCAGGCATCCACAACTCCGGCTGGGTCAAGGACCCGTCAGTCTCCCTCAGAGCCGACACCGCGGCTCTCTTCCCCATTCTGAAGGCATACGTTCAGGATATTCTGACAACCTTCAAGGACGATGAGCGCATACTCTTCTGGGACCTTTTCAACGAGCCTTCGGACCTCAGCGAAGACGACTGCACCTTCGAACTGCTGCAGAACGTGTTCGACTGGGCTTGGGAGATCAGGCCTTCACAGCCTCTCACCGCAGGTCTATTCAACCCGGATCTGGACAGATACAATGAATTCCAGCTCGCGAACTCCGACATCATCAGCTATCACAACTACAGCAACGGCGAGATCCAGGCCGAGAAGATAGCCGGACTGTTGGGATACGGCAGGCCCATCATCTGCACGGAATACATGGCCCGCACCTTTGGCAGCACCTTCGAGAGCTGCCTTCCGACCTTCAGGGACATGAACGTGAGTGCGATCAACTGGGGATTCGTGGCAGGAAAGTCCAACACGATCTACCCTTGGGGCAACCCCGAGAACGACGGCAGCGAGCCTGAGGTCTGGTTCCACGACATCCTCCGCACCGACAAGACTCCCTTCGACCAGAAAGAGATCGACGTAATCAAATACGTCAACTCTGACGAGTACAGGTCCGGAAGCCTTTCAGAGGCCGACAGCCCCCAGAAGAAGATGTTCGACGACGGCAACTATGCCCTCTTCATGCACTTCGGACTCTACTCATACCTCGAGGGCGTATGGAAGGACAAGACCTACTTCGGCAATGCCGAATGGATCATGAACCCCGCGCAGGCCGGAATCCCGGTCGAGGAGTACATGCCCCTTGCAAAGGAGTTCAACCCTTCAGACTTCGACGCCGAGGCCATTGCCCAGCTCGCGCTGGACGCCGGCATGAAGTACATAGTGATCACCAGCAAGCACCACGAGGGCTTCGCGATGTTCGATTCCGACGCCTGTGACTTCAACATCCATGACGCATCTCCCTGCGGCCGCGACCTTATTGGCGAGCTTGCCGACGCATGCCATAGGCATGGTCTGGGAATAGGCTTCTACTATTCTCAGTTCCAGGACTGGACGGCACCTGGCGGAGGTGGCGGCGGCCCCAGGACCGACGAGAACGGCCGTGAGGTCAGCTTCGACGAATACTTCCGCACCAAGTGCGTACCCCAGGTCAAGGAACTTCTCACCAAGTATGGTGACCTTCAGCTCATCTGGTTCGACACCCCCGGCGACATGGGAATCGAGTATTCCAAGGAGCTCGTGGACCTTGTGCATGAACTTCAGCCCGGATGCCTCGTGTCAAGCCGCGTGGGCAACGGCATGGGTGACTACGAGAGCCTCGGCGACATGGAGGTTCCCGTCGAGAACCGTCCCGGCCGCTGGGAGGGCATAGACGTGACCCAGGTAGGCTGGGGATACTCGCGAAACGACCACGAGTTCAAGAGCCCCGAGTACATCGTGAAGCATCTGACCACAATCGTGGCAAGGGGCGGAACATACATGATGAACGTAGGCCCCACTTCGAAGGGCATCATAGCATCCGAGGTCGCTCAGGCACTCAGAAGTGCCGGCAAGTGGGTTCACAGATACCCCGAGACAGTCTACGGCGCTGGTCCTTCGCCGTGGAAGCACGCGCTCCCCTGGGGCGACGCTGTCACGCAGCCCGGCAAGGTCTATCTCATCGTATATGAATGGCCTGCAGACGGCAAGCTCTGGGTTCCCGGCATCAAGTCGGAGATCAAATCGGCTCGTCTGTACGGCGGCAAGAAGCTGGCATTCGACACAAAGGATGGCTGGACATGCATCAGCATACCAGCACAAAGGCCAGACGAGATGGCTTCGGTAATCGAACTTGACATGCCCGGAACCGTACTGATCTCAAGCAAAACAGGCATAGCTCCCAACGTTCCCACGACCATCAACATGGCAGCCGGCGACCACGATTGCGTGGACTACGGCAACGACAACTGGATGGGCAAGTTCGGCGAATGGAAGTTCAAGACAGTCGCCACAAACTTCACCGACGAAAGCTGGTTCGACTGGACCGTAAATGTACAAAAGCCCGGCATCTATGACGTCGAACTCGAGTACAAGGGCGGCGACTCAGTGCTTTGGCAGTTCGAAGACAATGGCGAGCCCGTGATCATTAATGACCAGGCCGCCAGCAACACCTACGGTTGGCACAGGCTCGGCTGGGTAGAGATCAAGGAGCCTGGCGAACACTGCTTCTGCGTACGAGCCATCGGCGGCGATCGCGAAGACGTCAAAGTCAGCGCCATACGCTTCACTCCGGTGAACTTCTAGATCAAATATCGATATAGAGGGTGACTAAAAAGTCCAATAGGACTTAGAGGTCACTCTCTTTTTTTTTGTT
>JAKSKK010000052.1 GCA_024401745.1 Bacteroidales bacterium | reverse complement strand
AATCTGCTGTGCTTACCAGGTTCTCGGAGCCCGGGAGCTTTACATACTCGGTCTCATCCGGGCCAAGCTGGAAAATTGGTGAATACTTGTAAGCCATATTTTTAGTTGTTCATTAAAAATTCTTTCATGAATGCATTGAGGTCGCCGTCGAGCACGCCCTGGGTGTCTGCGGTCTCGTAGCCGGTGCGCACGTCCTTGACCATCTTGTAGGGATGCAGCACATACGAGCGTATCTGCGAGCCCCACTCTATCTTCTTCTTCTGACCCTCGAGCTCGGCCTGCTTCTCCTGACGCTTCTTCAGCTCGATGTCATAGAGGCGGCTCTTGAGGATGAGCAGCGCGCGCTGGCGGTTGTCCTGCTGGCTGCGGGTCTCGGTATTCTCGACTGTGATGCCCGTAGGGAGATGGCGTACACGCACGCCGGTCTCGACCTTGTTGACGTTCTGGCCGCCGTGGCCTCCTGAACGGAAGGTATCCCACTCAAGGTCTCCGGGATTGATCTCGATGTTTATGCTGTCGTCCACCAGAGGGTACACGAACACGCTGCTGAATGTGGTCTGGCGCTTGCCCTGGGCGTTGAAAGGACTGATGCGCACAAGGCGGTGCACTCCTGATTCGGCCTTGAGGTAGCCGTAGGCGAAATCACCCTCGAACGAAACCGTGCAGCTCTTGATGCCCACTTCGTCGCCTTCTATTTCCTCGGTAACGGTCATCCTGTAGCCGTTGCGCTCGCCCCAGCGCATGTACATACGCATGAGCATTGCGCTCCAGTCGTTGGCCTCCGTGCCGCCTGCGCCTGAATTTATGGTGAGCACGGCACCGAGATTGTCGCCCTCGCCGCCGAGCATGTTCTTCAGCTCGAGCGCTTCCACGAGTTTGACCGCATCGGCGTATGCATCGTCGATGTCCGTCCCTTCAGGATCCAGCTCAAAGAGGACGTCGAGGTCGTCGACGGCCGATGACGTCTTCTCGTATGATGTGATCCATGACTTCACGCCGTTCAGGACCTTCAGGAAAGCCTCGGCGGCCTTGGGGTCGTCCCAGAAGCCGGGGGCCTGGCTCTGCGCCTCCTTGTCGGCCACTTCAGCGCGCTTTGCATCTATGGCAAGGCACCTCTGAAGCACCTGTACACGCTCCCTCAAATCTTTGATTTGGTCTTGAGTAATCATAACCAACAAATTTAGCATATATTTCTTATCTTTGCAATCGTATGGCAACCATAGGCATATTTGATTCCGGTTCAGGCGGTCTCTCGGTGTTCAGGGAGATACGCAGAGCCATGCCTCATGAGCGATACATCTACTATTCCGACAACGCAAACTGCCCCTACGGCGAGAAGAGCCGCGAGTTCATCACCGGCAGGGCAAGGGAAATAACCCGGCTTCTCATCAGCAAGGGCGCCCAGCTGATAGTGATAGCCTGCAACACTGCAACCGCCGCAGCAATCGCCACCCTGAGGCAGGAATTCGACATTCCCTTCGTGGGGATGGAGCCCGCCGTGAAACCCGCGGCCCTCGGCACAAGAAGCGGAGTGATAGGCGTTCTCGCCACCGCAGGCACGCTCAAGGCATCGAAGTACCTCGATACCCGCGACCGCTTCACGGAAGGCATAAAGGTAGTGGAACACGTGGGCTCCGGCTTCGTGGAGCTGGTGGAGTCGCTGGACCTCCACAGCGAGCACACCCGGGAAGTCGTGTCGGCAAGCCTGCAGCCTCTGCTCGCCCAGGGCGCCGACACCATCGTGCTTGGCTGCACGCACTACCCTTTCCTTCTTCCCGTCATGGAAGAAGTAGCGGCCGGAAGCAGCGCCGGCATCAGGTTCATCGACCCTGCACCGGCCGTGGCACGCCAGGTCAGCAAGATCCTTCAGGAAAAAGGAATCGGGCCCGCCACAGAGGGCAGACCCGACGTAGAGTTGCTGGCTTCAGCTTCTGCAGACACCCTGCAGAGGCTTTTCAGCCTTATTTGTTCAGAGTAAGATCGTACTTGTCGGCAAGTTCACCGGTCAGCTGGCCGAGAACCTGGAAGTATGCGGTACCGTCGACGGTCGTGAGCTCGAAGATGGTGTCGTCAACCTTATAGTACTCCTTGCCGTCCATCGTGACTGTGTCGTAGTCGTCAGGAAGTTCAGAGACGAGGGCTCCTGCAGGAGGAACGATGACGGTATACTTGCCGTCTGCGCTCTTGGTGAAGAATACGCCGTCGTCGTAGAAGTACTCGGTCGAAGCGTCAGCGTATGCCTGAACCAGGCCGAGTCCGTTGGCGGTCTCGTATGCTGCGCGTGCCTTCTCGGTATTCATCGCGATCTCAGCGTTCTGCTGTGCGATCGTGGCGTTGTTCTGGGCAATAATAGCGTTCTGGTCAGCAATTGTCTGGGCATTCTCGTTTACTGTGCGGTAAGTGTTGAGCTCAGCGCAGTAGTATGCGATGCGGCAGGCTGCGTATGCAACGTCGATCACGTCAGGAACATATACATAGCCGAAAGGAGGACGGCAGAAATAGTAGCAGCCATGATAGTGGCGATACCAGTATCCATCGTAGTAGTAGTACGGACGGCCCCAGTAATAGTGCATGTAGTAGCCGTGAGGCAGATAGTCTATGCGGTGGCCGAAGCAGTGATGATGGCCATGCCAGAAGCGGTCAGGATGGTTGTAGGGAATGGGCCTGCGGTCGCGGGGAGCCACACGGTAGTTGTCTCTGCGGTTGTCGCCCATGCGTACTGACTGGGGTGAGCTGCCCCCACGGAAACTGCGCGCCTCGGTGCCGGCCTGAGGTCTGCGGGATGCGCTGGAGTTTGTGCGGACGTTCCCACCGGATGCACGGGGAGTGCTGCCCGGAGTGACTGAAGACCTGGATGCCGCCCTTGATGCAGCATCGGAAGCCTTGATCCCGCTGGAGCGGCTGCCATTCACGGGACGGGTGCCGTTGGCGCGTGTTGCGGGAGTTCCGCTCACTGAGCTGCGGCTCTGAGGAGTCGAACCGCTGCGGTTGTATGTGCTGCCGCTGGTGCGTGCTGCGCTGCTGCCCTGACGTGCGGTGCTTCCGGACTGACGGCTGTAGGATGACGGCGAGGAACTGCGGTTCTGGGGAGAACTGCCGCGGCTGTAGGAGCTGCTGCTTCTGCCTGACTGGCTGCCACGGCTGTAGGATCCGCTGCTATGGCTGTATGAGCCGCTGCTGCGTCCCATGCTGCTTCCGCCTGAATGATATGAGCTTCCGCCACGGCTGCCGCTGCCGGAATAAGAACCACCGCTGCGGCTCATGCCGCTGGTATGTGAACCACCGCCGCGGCTGCCACCGCCACCACGGCTCTGAGCAGATACAGGAACCGCAATCAGCGCAATGACTGCAAATGCGGTAAGGGAAATTCTGGTCAAGTGTTTCATAAAGCTGGTTGTATTTTTAATGTCAATAGATGTAGTACTTCTTGCTGAGCTTCTTGAATTCGTCGGCATCACCGTTCCAATAGTCGATGATGTCGGCGACTTTCAGCCTCTTGCCGAATTCCTTACGAACATAATCCGTGCCACAAACTTTATCGAACATTGCAAGACGGCCTGTAGACATCTCTATGGGGTTTTTGCCATAGAGCTCGAAGACTGCCTGCATCACGTAGAACTGGGTCAGGGTAAGGGTTGCCTTCTCGTAATCGGTGTAGAAGAACTGCACTCCATGTATCATTTTGCCATTGAGGCGACCAGAAATCGGCTTGTAATGTATGGTTCGCCATGCGACTCCGGGAACATGGTAGGAGTCCAGGCGGGCCTTGAGCTTGTCGGCGTCCACCCATTCCTCGGCAAAGGTGCCGAAGGGCAGGGTGTATCCTATGCCTATGTTCAGGTATCCGTACATCTCGCCGCAGAGGCCTGACGAAGGATAGCATATTGCTGTCTCGGCGTATGGGATGTTCGGGCTGGGCAGTATCCACGGCAGACCGGTGTCGTTGAAGAGCATGTCGCGCTCCCACCCTTCCATGGGGACGATGTAGAGCTTGCACTTCAGCACGGGCTCGTTGCCCTTCTGGCCGCGGTTCAGGCCCTCCTCGTTGATCATCTGCGCGAGCTCTCCGACGGTAAGGCCGTATACGTATGGAATCTTGTACTGGCTCACGAATGAATGGAAGCCGTCACGCACAAGCGGGCCCTCGACCTTGTTGCCGCCGAGGGGATTGGGCCTGTCAAGCACCATCACGGGTATGCCCTTCTCGGCACAGGCACGCATGACGAGGCCGAGCGTGCTGATGAAGGTATATGAGCGCGAGCCGACGTCCTGGATGTCGTAGACCATGATGTCTATGCCCTTGAGCATCTCCTGGGTAGGCTTGCGGGTGTCGCCATAGAGCGAGAACACGGGAAGCCCGGTCGCGTCGTCACGTCCCGACTCGACCTTGCCGCCGGCGTAGATGTCGCCGCGGATGCCGTGCTCAGGCGCGTAGAGAGCCACGAGGTTCACCTCCGGAGCCTTGAAGAGTATGTCGACGGTGCTGCGCAGGTTGCGGTCGACTCCGCTGGGGTTGGTCACCAGACCGACCCTCTTGCCCTCGAGCCCGGCAAAGCCGCTCTCACGAAGGACCTCGATACCTGGTTTGACGTTGCCGGCAAGTGCTGCCGTGCAGATTATTGCAAGCGCCGACGCGCAGAGAAGCTTATGAAAACAGTTGCGAAACAACATAGCATTACAAGAATAAAGAATCCGACATATCCCAGCATTGTCTGCAGATATCCTGCCACAAGTCCGGGGAGAAGCATCGACAAGGCCATGAAGCCTGTGCAGATGGCGAAATGAGAGGTCTTGAGGGGACCCTGGGCAAAGCGCATCATGTAGATGGTGTAGGCCGTGAATCCGAAGCCGTAGCCGAACTGGTCGAAGACGACGCAAGTGCCTATCGTCCAGAGTGACTGAGGCTGGGCAATGGCCATATACAGGTACACGGCGCAAGGCAGAGCAAGACTGAGCGCCATGGGGATGATGCAGTTCCTGAGGTCTTTCCTTGAGATCATTATGCCGCCGAGTATACCACCCACGAGCAGTGCAACCACGCCTGCGGTTCCATAGACTATTCCGTATGCCGCCTTGTCGAGTCCGAGGCCACCGGCAGTGACGTCGTCGACGAAGAACGGGTATAGCATCTTCACCGAAAAGGCCTCGGGAAGGCGGTAGAGCAGCATGAATGCGATCATGAACCATACCCCCTTCTTGGCGAAGAAGGTGGAGAATGCATTGCCGAATTCCTTCATCACATCCTTTGCCGTCTTGCTGCTCTGCATAGCATCCTCCTCGGGCTTCGGGAGGACCAGAAGATGGTAGATAGCGAGCACTGCAAGGAATCCTGAAGCTATGAGCAGAGTCACCGTCCAGGCATGACATACGTCACCTGACCGATTCTCCAGCAGTCCGGCGGCAACCACAAGCACTCCCTGGCCGAAAACCATCGCAATACGGTAGAAGGTATTCCTCACGCCTATCATTCCCGACTGCCACTTCTCGTTCATAGCGATCATGTAGAAGCCGTCGGCCGATATGTCGTGCGTGGCGGAAGCGAATCCTGTTATCACGAAGAGGATCAGCGTCAGCGTGAAAGGAGAGGACTTCGGCAGAGTGATCGCCAGCAGCGCCACTGACAGCACCATCAGGAACTGAGTTGTCAGCACCCACCAGCGCTTGCTGCGGAATATGTCAACGAAGGGGCTCCACAGCGGCTTTATCATCCACGGCAGGCTGATAAGGCTGGTCAGCAGTGCAAGAGGGCCGTTCTCCATGCCAAGGTCCTTCAGCACTATGATGGATATGGTGTTGACTATGAAATATGGAAGGCCCTCGACCAGATACAGGGTCGGGACCCAGAGGAAAGGATTTCTATATGACTTCTGCACCTGTATAATATTTAGCCAATATCTGTCTGTAATCGTATCCTTCCGATGCCATCACGGCCGCGCCTATCTGGCAGAGGCCGACGCCGTGCCCCCAGCCTATGCCCTTGAGCACGAGCGTGTCGCCCACCCATTCGGAAGTGAATGCACTGCTCTTCAAGCAGTTGGGGCTAAGAGCCTTGCGTATGGCCAGCTCCTTGCTGAGGGTGATGGAGCCCTTGCTGCCGACGGCCATCAGGCTGACTATGCGGCCTGACTCCCCTACCTTCACGGGCTGCAGGAACTTGAGGGTGCCTATGTCGCTGCCGGTCTTGCGGCGTATGATCTCGGAAATTTCGTCGCGGTGATAGCGGACCGTCCAGTCATGGAAGTCCCTGGTCTCCATGTCATAGTCATTCAGGACCTGAGACAGGATGCTGGAATTCTCACAGTCGCAGAAGCTGTCGTCAACCGGCTGCAGATAAGGATAGTCGACATCCTCCCAGCAAGAGCTGAACAGCTCGGTGCGGCCTCCGCAGCACTTCGAGTAGCGGGTGTCGCAGATTGTGCCCTGATACTGCAGAGTCTGCCCCCAAGTGCTGTCGATCGCTATGCGGCAGGAGGCGCCGGCGGCCATGGTATATCCCTGGTACCGCTGGCAGCAGTCATCGGCGCAGACGTCGAACTTCTCGTGAGGGATCCCGGATTCGAGGGTGCCGGCGAGCTTTGCCTTGCGGTCAGCCATACGGCGGTAGAGCCATGACCTTGAAATGACGGCGTGAGCCTTGAGCAGTTCCAGCCCGGCGCTTGACTTCATCTCCGACGAGATTACGCTGAGCAAGTAATCCTCGACGCCTATCCTATTAATAGCCACTATGTTGTCACCGTCCACCTCAAAGCGGAGCTGGCCCGCGAACCTGAGGTCGCGCTGCCTTTCCCAGTGGAAGCCTATGCCTATGGTCACCCCGTGCAGGATGAACGACGGCTCGGCAAAGAGGGTGGAACGGGTTATGGAATCGAACACCAGAGAATCGTAAAGCATTCCGTTGTACGCTATGCGGCCATCGGCCCAGAAGACCTTCTGCGGGCCGGCTCCGTCAGAAATTATCTCGAAGCCTATTTCCTTGCCGCTCATTATCCCTACGTCCACCGTCGGCTGACGGCGCGTGAGGCGGCGCAGCAGCAGCTCTTCCTGAGCCTGGTCTATGGTCACCTCATCGAGCATCTCGGCGAGCATGCGGGCGTCAACCTTGTCGAAGTCCTCGGCCTTGGGGGCTATGAAGAAGCCGGCCATGTCGGCAGCGCCGGGGCTCATCGTGAGATGGTCCTGGCCTTGGGCATAGTAGTGGTGCGAGCGCTCTGAGACCCTGAATATCACCGCAGTACGGTACTCGCCCTCGGCATACCAGGTATAGAGGTTGAACTTCGGTTCCTCGGTCTGTTCCTCTGCGCTGAAGCAGCAGAGCAGACGGTAGAAGAGTTTGGCCATTGACTTGCTGGTCTTCGCCTTGAGCGCGAAGACTCCGCGGGTATAGCCTGTATAATGATAGAGACTTGCGTCCTTGTTGGTTGCTATCGGGTCGCCGGGAGCATTCAGGAATCCGTCGACCGAGGATTCCAGAGGCATGAGATTCCTGGGGCAGGCCTGGAAATGCAGATGGTCAGGAGCCGAGGCGCCGCTCTTTGGTCCATTGTAGAACACGGTGTATCCCGGATAGCGGAGCGTGAAGCTCATCATGTCGGGGAAATGGTGCCAGATGGCCTGGGGTATGTGCTCGCTGCGCACAATCACCAGATGATTCGGAAAGATGGGGTACGGATTGATCTGGATGTTGTACTCGCGGTGCTTGCGGCCATTGAACTTCAGATGGAACTGTTCGGCGGGACGGGTCGCGGAGCAAAGGAAACAGGGACGCGCGGCAATTGCTTCAGGTGAAGTGTCGGCAGTGGACGATGCTATGCGGCAGGGATTGAACTGCACGCGGCAGTATTGGCCACAGACCTCCACCTCCTTGACATTCACGCTTTTAAGGGCGCGGAAATTGGCAGCGGCCATGGGCCATACGCTCAACTGGTCCTTTATGAATTTACTTAGTTCCTTCATCAGAGAAGCGAAATGAGTTTATCCTTGTATTTCGAATATTCCAGCTCGAAATTGGGTGTGAGCACGCCTTTTCCTATGGCTTCCGCAAGATCCTCGGCAGTCCAGTACTTACCTTCAGACACTTCGTTGTTGTCGGGCTGCAGCCTGAAATTGCCGACTGCGGCAAAGACGAACACCAGTTCCTTGTCGACGTCGGACTCGAATGTGTATCGGTCCAGTTCAATGGGATTGAAATCGAAGAATCCAAGTTCCTCGCCGGCCTCGCGGAAAAGGGCCTCCTGCACGCTCTCACCGTACGAGATGTGGCCGCCGACTGCGGTGTCCCATCTGCCGGGAAGCAGCTTCTTCGTCATAGAGCGCTTCTGAAGGTAGAGATTGCCTTGACGGTCGACGATATGCAGATGTATTACGGGGTGCAGAGGCTTGTGAGGGCCGTGGCAGTAGCTGCGGGGCGCCTGGGCGACCACGTTGCCGTCGGGTTCCACGATGGGAAGCATCTCACTGGCTCGGGTCACCTTCGCTCCTCTCATCACTGGAGCGGTCTCGACAGGGTAGACTATATCTATCACAGTTCGTAGTTGATTATGCTGAGTTCCTCAGGTGTATACAGTATGGAATCGATGAATGCGGGGGCCACGCGGGCAAGCACCAGGAAGGCTGCCAGCGCCAGCACGGCGACTGCCAGGACGATCACGGGGGCGAGCCACCAGCGGCTGCGCTTGCCTGTGGGCTCCGGAGCGGGTTCGGGTTCAGGGGCAGGCTCTGGTACGGGCTCCGGTTCAGGGGCGGGTGCCGGTTCTTCGGGAATAGGTTCCGGAGCCGCTATGGGCTCTGCCACAGCGGGTTCCTCGGGAGCGATGATGCCGCGCAGAGACGACATGGCGTAGGAAAGGTCCTCCGGAGTCTCCATGTGGGTCTTGAGCGACACTGACTCGAGGGCTATGCCGTCAGGATATATGTCCAGGTCCTCGTCTGCGACGAAGAAGACCGTATTGTCCCTTGTTGTGCGAAGGCGGCCTAGCCCCGGGAACACCACTATCCTTCTCTCATCCAGCACGGCCTTGAGCTGGCTGACGTATTCGGCTATGATGGCCTTGGCTTCTGCCTCCGGCCTGCTGTTGGACTGGGCGTAATACCTGGCGAGAGTATCGTCGGCAGGGTGCCCGGCATGGAACGACAGGCGCCTGTATGGCGGATTGATGGTATAACCGCGGTCAGAGAAACTTGCCGGGACCACCTCCGCAACGAAGGTGCCCAGCCCCGGAAGACCTACAGTATCGTGGTCGAGCAGCAGCTCTCCCAGCATCTTGGACAAAAGCTCGATATCCATAACTTACAAATATAACAAAAATTCGTATATTCGCAGTGCGAAACTGCCGTACGGTTGTTCCAAGTGTGCTTGGTACCACTATAAAAACAAGAGTCAATGTCAAAGAAATTCACAGTCCTGGCAATCCTTTTCTGTGTTTGCCTCATAGCCTCGAACCTTTTCGAGACAAAGATCTTCACTGCAGGGTTAATCACGCTCACGGGGGGCTTCGTCCTCTTCCCCGTCTCATACATCATCAATGACTGCATATCCGAGGTGTACGGATACCGGAAGGCCAAGTTCGTGATCTGGGCCGCATTTGCGATGAACGTGTTCTTCGTGCTCTCGTCACAGTTGGTGAAGATACTCCCTGGCGCCTCATTCTGGGACGGGCAGGAGCACTTCGACTACATCTTCGACGCGAACCTCAGGATAACCATAGCCTCCATGCTGGCGTTCCTCACCGGATCGATTATGAATGCCAAGGTCATGTCCCGTATGAAGCACCGCGACGGAGAGAAGCGCTTCGGCCTACGCGCCGTCTTGTCGTCGCTCGCAGGCGAAGGCATCGACTCCCTTGTCTTCTTCCCTATCGCATTCTTCGGGGTCGGGTTCAGGAATCTAGTGGTGATGATGCTGACTCAGATTGCGCTTAAGACCATGTACGAGGTCGTTCTGCTGCCCATCACGGCCAGATTCGTCAAATACCTGAAGGCTCACGAGAACTTTTCGTAAAAATATTTCGTATTTGTTTGCATAATCAAGTTTTTGGTGTATCTTTGCAATCCCGTTCAGCGAACGGAATTGAAATATTCCTCCTTAGCTCAGTTGGTTAGAGCACCTGACTGTTAATCAGGGGGTCCTGGGTTCAAGTCCCCGAGGGGGAGCAAGGCTTCATCAAGAAATTGATGGAGCCTTTTTCTTTATCTAATCCTTAACATTGCTACACTCAGAGCCTCAAACGTAGCAATTTGCCTGTAATTCATTGATTTTGCCACGTTTAACGGTTATATCGTAGCAAAGCAAGCAGATAATCTAAGACTGCGCCACGGCGGCTGATACCGCCTTCGCTTCGCTCAAACGATCAATTCGATAAATGGGAATTCATTTCAGCGCGATTTCCCCAAAAAATCACGCTATTTTACAGATTTCTAAAGATTTAGCGGGATTTTAGGCGAAAATGCCGCTGTTTTCAATTGCAACTTAGCTCTTTTTGAACGGCAGTTCTTCTGGCGACTGGATATAGTCGATTGCTTTTTCAG
>JAKSKK010000051.1 GCA_024401745.1 Bacteroidales bacterium | reverse complement strand
GGCTGTCACCAACCACTTTTGTCACTATCACCAACCATTTATGTCCACATTACCGGGCTGGCTGGCGCAGCCAGCATAGCCCCCGCTACAACGACAAAAGCCAGTCGATTGACTGGCTTTTGAAACGTTGTAGCGGGGGCTGGACTCGAACCAACGACCTCCGGGTTATGAGCCCGACGAGCTACCAACTGCTCTACCCCGCGATGTTTGGGACTGCAAAGGTATGCATTATTTTTTAAAATCCAAAATTATTCCTCAGGCTTTGCCTTCAGGACGACTTTGACGTCGCTGGCTTCGAATGCTCCGCCATACCAGGACTTGTCGCCCTTCTTCACTTGATCGAACTTGATCTTCATGGGTTCATCCACGAATTCGCCGCCGTTTTCCGGGCCGTCGACATCGCGGAAGATGAACTCCTCGTCGCCGCCGAAACTGGTCAGTTCGGTCTCGATGACGAATGTTCCGTCGGCCTCGGTCTTCACCAGCTCGGGGCCCTCCCACACGTCGTAGATAACGCTGCGGTCTTCATTCGGGCCGGCGCTCTGGTACTGCCTTACGGAAATGCCGGGGATAGGATTACCGGCTTCGTCGGTAACGGTTCCTATAAGCTTGTAATCAGCATGAGGGCAGCCGTACATGCAGGCGCCGATCGGAAGTATGTCGCAAGCCTCCATGGCTCCGCCTACTCCAAGCAGAGCCAGTACCTTGGCCCAGAACCTCAAGCTGATCTTTCTCATGACCTAAGAATTGATGAATTCCAACATTGCATCTATGTCCTTGCAGCCGAACTGCTTCTGCTCGCCGCTGCGAAGGTTCTTTATATTGATGCAGCCGGACTCGATTTCGTTGCCTCCGTTGATGCTGAGCATGGGGATGGCCTTGCGGTCGGCATAGTCGAACTGCTTCTTGAGCTTCGCGTTGTCGGGATACACCTCGACGGCAACCCCGTGGGCACGGAGTGCGGCGGCAACGGGCAGGACGTATGCGGTCTCGGCTGCGCCCATGTTCGCGAAGAGGATGTCGGTGCTTGAAGCGAGCGACTTGGGGAACTTATTCAGGCCCTTCAGCACGTCGTAGATGCGGTCGGCGCCGAAGCTGATGCCCACACCTGACATGTCGGGCAGGCCGAAGATGCCGGTAAGGTTGTCGTAACGGCCACCGCCGCTGATGGAACCGATCTGCCAGTCGAGAGCCTTGACCTCGAAGATGGCGCCTGTATAGTAGTTGAGTCCGCGGGCGAGCGAGAGGTCCATCTCAACGGGAACCTGCACGCCGGCAGCCTTTATGAATCCGAAGAGTTCCTCCAGCTCGTCGAGGCCCTTGAGGCCCACCTCGGAGGCGGCCATGATGCCGCGCATGACGGCGAGCTTCTCCTCGAAGCTGCCCTCGAGAGTGAGGACGGGCTCGAGCTTTGCCACAGCCTCGGCGGTAAGGCCCTTCTCCATCATCTCGGCCTTGACTGCATCCAGGCCTATCTTGTCGAGCTTGTCGATTGCCACGGTGATGTCGACCACCTTGTCGGGAGCGCCGCAGATGTCGGCAAGACCGCTGAGGACCTTGCGGTTGTTGATCTTGAGGAGCACGCGCACGTCGAGACGACGGAACACCTCGTCGACTATCTGCACGAGCTCAAGCTCGCAGAGCTGTGAGCGGCTGCCAATGGCATCCACGTCGCACTGGTAGAACTCGCGGTAGCGGCCCTTCTGGGGGCGGTCAGCGCGCCATACCGGCTGCATCTGGTAGCGCTTGAAGGGGAAGGTTATCTCGTTCTGGTGCTGCACGACAAAGCGGGCGAAGGGAACGGTGAGGTCGTAGCGGAGTCCTTTCTCGCAGGTCTTGAGAGAGAGGGCCTTGTAGTTCATCGTGCCGTCCTCCTGCCTGAATGAATCGTAGTCGATTCCTGAGAAGGCGTCGCCGGAATTGAGGATGCGGAAAAGCAGCTTGTCGCCCTCGTCGCCATATTTGCCGAGCAGAGTGGAGAGGTTCTCCATCGAAGGAGTCTCGATCTGGGCATAGCCGAAAGTGCGGAATACGCTGCGTATTGTATCGAATATATAATTGCGTTCGGCCATTTCCTGCTGGCCAAAGTCACGGGTTCCTTTAGGTATTGAAGGTTTCTGTGCCATATTTATCCAAATTATTCTACAAAATTACTATTTTTGCCCAAATTCAACTAGCGTATGAAAGATTTTCTTAAGATGGTCCTTGCCGTGATAGTCGGCATGATCGTCATCAGCGTAGTCAGCGGCTTTCTCTGCATAGCCGCATTTTCGGCAATCGCCGCCATAGGCGCAGCATCCACCTCGACTCCCAAGTCATTCGCCCTTAACATCGACCTCAGCACCACCACCGTGGCCGAGCAGACTCAGGAAAGCAACCCTCTTGCCAGCGTCAGCGGCCAGCAGAGCGACGTCATCGGACTCTGGGATGCAGTGCAGGCCATCAACACCGCGGCAACCGACCCCGCAGTCAAGTACATATACATCAAGGCTGACGGCAACATGACCTCAGCAGCAACCCTCTACGAGCTCCGTCAGGCACTGCAGAGGTTCCGCGAGTCAGGAAAGGCCGTCGTCGCCCATACCGACTCGCCCTCGACCGGCAGCTACTACATAGCTTCGGTTGCCGACAAGATCTACATGACACCCCACCTCGGTGCCACTACCACAGTCACCGGCATAGGCTCGCAGATGATCTTCCTCAAGGACATCCTCGACAAACTCGGAGTCAACGTGCAGCTGATTCGTCACGGAAAGTACAAGAGCGCCGGCGAGATGTTCATCTGCAGCGAGCCCAGCGCCGAGAACCGCGAGCAGTATCAGGTGATGGTGAACTCCATGTGGAGCGCCATGGCCTCCGAGATAGCCGAAAGCCGCGGGTTCTCAGTCGAGAGCCTCAACGAGGCCATCGACCAGCTCAAGCTCTGCACCCCTCAGGATTTCCTCAACCTTGGCTTCGTGGATGAGCTCCTCACCCGCGACCAGCTTCAGGACAAGCTCGCCACCCTCGCAGTGGTCGACAAGTACAAGGACCTGAAGTGGATGTCGCTGTCAGACTATGCAAGCGTCAAGAACGTCCCTTCAAAGGCAAAGAGCAAGATCGCGGTGATCTATGCCGACGGTGAGATTGTCGAAGGTGCCGACAAGAAGGAAGTCGCAGGCGACCACTTCGCACAGGTTATACAGTCCGTCCGCAATGACGAAGACGTCAAGGCTGTCGTGCTGCGCGTCAATTCTCCCGGCGGAGCAGTGCTCGCGGCAGAGAAGATCAAGCGTGAGCTCGACCTCCTGCAGAAGGAGAAGACCGTGATTGCGTCATACGGCGACTATGCTGCATCGGGCGGATACTGGATCTCAGCAGCTGCCGACAAGATCTTCGCCGATCCCCTCACCCTCACCGGCTCAATCGGCGTGTTCGGCATGATTCCCGACCTCTCAGGCACGCTCAAGGACGTAGCCCACGTGAACGTTGTAAGCATCACATCCAACAAGCACGGCGACATGTACTCGCTGATGCGTCCTTTCGACCAGGCCGAGCATGAGTTCATGCAGACCCAGATCGAAGGCGTATACACCAAGTTCACGAACCTCGTTGCTGAAGGCCGCGGCCTCACCGTGGACGCAGTCGACGAAGTCGGCCAGGGCCGTGTATGGACCGGAGCGGATGCCATAGGAATCCACCTCGTGGATGAGATCGGAACTCTTGAGGATGCAATCCACTACGCAGCAGTGTCAGCCGGAGACCCCGAACTCGCCAACTGGAACATCAAGGCATACCCCAAGCCTCAGACCCAGCTTGAGCAGATGTTGGAGATGTTCGGAAGCAGCAGCACAGCAGAGGAAGAAGCACTCCTGAAACTGGCAAAGGACTTCACCAGGCCTCAGGTAGTGGCACGCATGCCTTACAACATCGTGGTGCGCTAGAGCAGCAGCATCACAGCAAACACATATAGGAGAAAGGCCTGCAGCTTGATACGCTGCGGGCCGTTTTCTGTAATGACGGCCTCTGTAGTCTCGACGCCAGCAAGCTCGCTGAGCCTCTGCGAATCGGGAAGAGAATTGACGGACCATTTACGGATTATCTGCCCGTCTGAAATATAGGTTGCGCCGCCATTGGAACGGTTGAGCGTCAGGAGGGTCTTCCTGTCGGCCTGATATGAGTCCGCGCTGTGAATGCCTCCGGCTGACAGAAGGAGAACGGTGAAGTCTGTGTTGAACTCCGCATCCGACATGCACGCCTCGATTCGGGAAAGGTCCCTGTGCGATAGTCTGTCAGGGTCATAAGCACTGATCACCAGCACCTTGCCATGCGTGGCAAGGCTGTCAGCATACTCATACTCGGCATTGCAGAAGGAAAGCACGGGGGCATCGGCGTCGAAGGCGTCGTCATCGCCCATGAGCTCAGTGCCGGGAGCGAATGGAGTGAAGTCCATCATGGGGATGCTCCTCAGGCTCCAGACCATGAAGAACAGCACGGAAGCCGCTGCAATGCAGAAGCTCACCTTCTTGACTGCCGTTGCAGGGAGCAGGTCCCTGAAAGGCAGGAACGCGAGAGCCCAGAATCCAAGCAGCACTATGTTCTTGATGAAGCTCTGGGCATGCGTGAGGTGTATGGCCTCTCCGAAGCAGCCGCAGTCCATCTCAGGATTGGCGATCCACAGAATGGCCGTCACGATGGTGAAGAAGCCGAGCAGACAGAGCGACACCATGGCTATGACCTTACGCCACACTCCTGTGATGACGGCCGCGCCAAGAATGGTCTCGAACAGCGCGAGGCATATTCCCACCACCTTGGATGAGAACATCATGAAGCCCAGGCCGAAGAACTTGAAATACTCGGTGACGATGAGGCCGGTGCCCACCGGATCCATGAGTTTCAGGATTCCGGCAATGAAGAGAACGCTGCCGAGAATCCAGGCTGCGAGTCTTCTAAGCACCTTCATACGAATCCACTACAGTTTTGACTTTCAGGAAGATATCATCAGGTGGGAGCATGCGTCCCTGCTCGTCGGAGCAGTCGACGACGATGAAGCGAGGGTCCTTTGAAGCCTGTATCCTGTACATGTCGCGCACGCGCTTCTGGAACGCTATGTCGGCCTCGTGGATGTCCTGGGCGCCGTTGAGGTAGCTGCGGTCGTCGCCGCTGCGGCCTGAGGTGAGGCTCTGCTCGACGAAGCCGATGGGAACGTCGAGGAAGATGTTCAGGTCAGGCCTCGGGAGCTGGAACTCGCCGTATTCGGTGGAGTCGATCCATTCCCTGAGCGCCTCCGCCTCGCCGGGATCAGCAAGCTTGGCGCACTGGTATGCTATGTTGGAATATACGTAACGGTCCAGAAGAACCGTGCCGCCACGTTCAAGGACCGCCTTGATCTCGGGAGCGGCGCCGTGCCTGTCCTCAGCGAAGAGCAGTGCTACAAGCTGGGGATGAACGGTATCATTCGAGCCGAAATCGCCTCTGAGGAAACGGCCGATGAGCCCTCCGTACACGGGCGCGTCATAGCGGGGGAAGTGAATGTAACGGAATTCCCCGCCGCGCCCAAGGAGATACTCCTTCAGCATCTTTACCTGTGTGGACTTACCTGCCCCGTCAAGACCTTCCAGAACTACCAGCATACCCTACTCTGAGAACAATGAAGCCACTTTGTCGGAATTGCCGGCCTTGTCCTGCAGCTCGATGCTGCGGAACTTGATGACAACAAGAATGACAATGGCCGCGCATGCGGCAAACACTGCCCAGTATACCGGAGCGGGAAGAATGTCGTCCCAGGTCTCGACCTCCTTCAGGCTGTCGATATTGCTCATTATCAGCGCGAACGTGTTGTTCGTGAAGTGCATGAGCATGGTAAGCTTGAGGGATCCGGTCTTATAGTATACATATCCGAAGAGGCATCCGAGAAGGAATGCGGGGATTGCCTGCCAGGGGTTCAGATGTATGAATGCGAAGAACAGTGCCGAGAACACGATAGCCCATGCGGGCTTGACGTCGTGATGCAGGAGTCCGCGCAGAACCATGCCGCGGCAGAGCCATTCCTCGAAGAAGGGAGCGAATATGCTCACGCAGATGAAGTCTACCCAGATGGTGCCCTGCGTCATGCTGCCAAGGGCCTCCTCCAGCCATTCGGGCATTGCAGGGAGCAATGCGGCGAAGAAGTCGGCACAGTAGCTAAGGGCCAGGGTGCCGATCATCACGAGGCCGGCACATACCAGACCGCCCACAGGAGCGAAATGCCCGCTGTCAAGCTTCACGCCATTGTTCAGATAGCTGTTCGAGCGGCTCTTCACGCTGGCGTAGATCATCGGAGGGATGAACATCATGGGATAGCTGATCAGCATGCTGAACTCCATGCCGCCGTCCTTTCCCATTATGAGGGTGAAGGGCATTGCAATGATGGAGCCGATGATGGTGCCCACCGCAAGGAGAGCAAGCAGGATGATGATGTCGACCCAGCCGGGGACATAATATGTGAAGTTTCCGATGATGTCGTAACTTCCGCGACGCTTAGGTGCTTCCAGCATAGACTAGTAAAGAGGTGAAGGATAGATTCCCTTTTCAACGAGTTCAGCGAACTTTGCGACAACGCCGGGACGGTCTTCCTTGAAGGTGACGCCGAACCAGTGTGCGGGAGTGCCGAGCACGTCGCACTTGCCCTCGCCTGACTTGATCATGCAGTCGATTGCGTAGGGAATATAGAATTCTTTCTTGAGCTCGTTGCAGTTCTCATCGAGGAAGCTCTCGAAGATGGCTGCGCTCTTTGCGAAGTAATCGGGGGTGAAGCACCACATGTTCATCGAGCAGAGGTCGTTGGCATTGAGCTCGACATGCTCTGAGGTGACTGAATTGTCGCCACGGACCACACCGTCCTCGTCCTTTGCGATGTTATGATGCTCTACGACGTCGGTGAGGTGGAGATCCTGGTCATAGTGGCAGATTCCGCGTGAAACGCCGCCTGACTCGCTCAGAGTGTTGGAAAGCTCGAAGCCCACGATTCCGTAGACTCCAGTGCTCTCTGCATGTGCACGGCACCAGTCGCCTGCGATGCGGAATGACTCACGGCCGTAGAAGTCGTCACCGTTGATGACCACGAAGGGCTCCTTGATGACGTCCTTTGCCATGAGGACTGCATGTGCGGTTCCCCAGGGCTTCTGACGCTCGGGATTGAGGGTGAAGCGTGCGGGTATCCTGTTGAGCTCCTGGGTCACGAAGACGAACTCGAGAGGCTCTCCGTCAACGGTCTTGACGTTGCCGTACTTCCTGGCGACAGTCTCCTTGAACTGCTCAAGGAAATACTCGCGGACGATGTACACGACCTTGCCGAAACCGGCACCGACAGCGTCGTAGATTGAATAGTCGATTATTGTTTCATTATTGGGGCCGAGGCCGTCCATCTGTTTGAGTCCACCGTAGCGGCTGCCCATTCCGGCAGCAAGGACAAGAAGAGTAGGTTTCATTACATTCACTTTATTGATATTCCGCAAATTTAATTAAATTTGTGAAGAAATCGTCATGGGAAAGAAGAATAATATCTGGAACAGGGAGGAAGACGGCAACCGCAAGGAGCAGAGGTCTTTCATCCGCTATGCCATTGTGGCCACCGCCATAATGGTGCTTTTCCTCTTTGTCAAGAAGGACAACGTTGTCAGGTGGATCCAGGCAGGATTCACCCTGCGCAGGCAGGAGAGGCAGATCGAGCTCTACCAGCAGCAGAACGAAGAGCTCGACAAGACCATCAACATGATGAGCAACAATCGTGACACCCTCGAGAAGTTCGCAAGGGAAAACTTCCATTTCGCCGAGCCGGGAGAGGATGTCTATATCGAAGAATAGTATGAAAAAGACAGCGATACTGCTGATGACGGCCGTTATTGCGGCCGTTTCCTGTTCAGAACAGACAGCACAGGGCATTCTCGGACTGCTTCAGGCCCTCCTCGGCTCCGAGGAACAGACAGAAACCATTGAAAACGGTGTGATGGAAGTTCCCGGAGGGATGGAGCTTCCCGCTGCCGTAAAAGGCAGCACTACAGTCACTTACAGCGCCTATACATCATCCTACAACCAGACCACGCTCATCCCCGACTGGGTGGCCTACGAACTCACCGCCGACGAGACCGAC
This sequence comes from Bacteroidales bacterium, assembly GCA_024401745.1. Taxonomy (GTDB): domain Bacteria; phylum Bacteroidota; class Bacteroidia; order Bacteroidales; family UBA932; genus Cryptobacteroides. The sequence continues at coordinate 2,737 of JAKSKK010000051.1, read as the reverse complement.
GGCGACGAGCTCCGTGGCGACAGGATGTTCTCGATGGACAAGCGCGTGAAGGGCCCGCAGGCCATGCGCGAGGACTATTATGATTCCGGATGGACCAAGGGCCACATGGCCCCCGCATCCGACTTCCGCTGGAGCGCCGATGCCATGGACGACACCTTCCATTTCACCAACGTGTGCCCGCAGAACGAGTACCTCAACGGCAAGGACTGGGAGTATCTCGAGAACAAGGTGCGCGACTGGGCCGAGAAGTTCGGCAAGGCCTGGGTGGTGACCGGTCCCATCATCGGAACCAACAGGTACGGCCGCATCGGAGAGCGCGGAGTCGTGGTCCCCGATGCCTTCTACAAGGCCGTGATGGTCTATAGCAGAGGCAAGTACAGGTCCATCGCCTTCGTCATGTTCAACGACGACCAGCGCTACTGGCTGAACGACTGCGCAGTGAGCGTGAACGACGTTGAGAAGATGACCGGGCTCGACCTCTACCCCGCCCTTGACGACGCTGTGGAGGAAGCCGTCGAGGACGAAGTCTCACTCTCATTCTGGGGCCTGTGAAAGCAATGATATTCGCGGCCGGCCTGGGCACCAGGCTGAGGCCCATAACCGACAGCATCCCCAAGGCACTCGTGCCCGTCGGAGGGCAGCCCATGCTGCAGCGCATCATATCCAGGCTGCGCGATGCAGGCATCTCGGAGTTCGTGGTGAACGCCTGCCATTTCAAGGAGAAGATAATAGATTTCCTCGCCAATGAGAACCTTGGCGTAAAAGTCTCAGTATCAGTCGAAGACGGCAGTACGCCCCTTGAAACCGGAGGCGGTATCAAGCATGCGGAGCCGCTTCTGAAATCGTGCTGCTGCGAGGCTCCCGGAAGGTTCCTCGTGCACAACGTCGACATACTCAGCAACCTTGACGTCAAATGGTTCCTCGAGCAGGACAAGGCGCTCTGCAGCGGATCCCCCACCTTCGCCACGCTGCTTGTCACGGAAACCGTCGCAGACAGGTATCTGCTCTTCGACGAGGGCATGCGTCTGGTGGGCTGGACAAATGTCAGGACGGGAGAAGTCAAGTCGCCGCTGCCCGACTTCGACCCCGGCAGATACCGCAGGCTCTCCTTCTGCGGAATACACGTCATGTCAGAGGACGTGTTCCCCCTCATGGAAGACTGGCCGGAGCATTTCTCCATCATAGACTTCTACCTCAGGGCCGCCGCCGGTCAGCGCATCTGCGGAGTCGTGGCCGACAATCTGAAACTCATAGACATAGGCTCGCCCGAGAAACTCGCCCAGGCAAACGCTGAAATAGCCACATTCATCTAACTATTTTAGGCATCGCCAACTTTTTTGCGTATCTTTATGGATTGGAATAATCAAGCCATCCAAAAGATATGTTCAAACCTATTTCCAAACCGATTTTCATCATTGCAGCAGTATGCTGCATCGCAGCCTGCTCACCCAAGCAGCAGGAAGCCGAAGTCACAGCTCCCAACACACTCTCCAAGGCCGAGATAGCAGACGGCTGGCAGCTCCTCTGGGACGGAACCACAACCAACGGCTGGCACTCAGCAAGAGGTGGAGCATTCCCTACCCGTGGCTGGCACATCGAAGACGGCGAGCTCGTTGTCGAGCATGCTGACGGAGCAGAGTCAGGCAACGGCGGCGACATCATCACAGACGTGAAATACCACAACTTCATCCTCACCGCAGAATTCAAGATCACCGAGGGTGCAAACAGCGGAATAAAATACTTCGTGAATCCTGAGGTCAACAATCCCGAGGTGGGCTCAAGCATTGGCTGCGAGTTCCAGATCCTCGACGACGAGCGTCATCCCGACGCAAAGCTTGGCGTACGCGGCAACCGCACGCTCGGCTCGCTCTACGACCTCATCCCCGCTCCCGCCGACAAGCCCTTCCATCCCGGCGAGTTCAACAAGGCCACCGTCAAGGTCGAGGGCAACCATGTGGAGCACTGGCTCAACGACGTGAAGATCGTCGAGTACGAGCGCAACAACCAGATGTGGAACGCCCTTGTGAACTACAGCAAATACAAGGACTGGGTCAACTTCGGAAACTTCGAGGAAGGCTACATCCTCCTCCAGGACCACGGTGACGAAGTACATTACAGGAATATCAAAATCAAAACTCTCAACTAACCATGAGCAAGAAGAATATCTCAAGAAGAACCTTCCTGAAGGATTCGGCTATGGCATCAGCCGCCATCATCGCCGCTCCTTCAGTAGTCGGCTGCAAGCAGGAAAAGAAGGCCAGGACACCTAAGGGCAAGATAGTCACTGGTGACAAGGTCAACATCGCTTTCATCGGAATCGGAAACCGAGGCAACGAGGATGCGCACGGAATGATTGACACCGGTCTCTGCAACGTCGTCGCACTTTGCGACGTGGATATGGGTGCAGAGCAGACCAAGGAGATCATGGACATGTTCCCCGACGTTCCCAAGTACAAGGACTGGCGCAAGATGTTCGCCGAGATGTCTGACAAGTTCGACGCAGTCATGGTTGCGACTCCCGACCACAGCCACTTCGCCATCTGCATGGCAGCAATGAAGCTCGGCAAGCACGTGTACGTCGAGAAGCCCCTCGCACGCACCTTCATGGAGTGCGAGAAGCTCATGGAAGCCGAGAAGAAGTACGAGGTCGTGACCCAGATGGGCAACCAGGGCCATTCAGAGGAGAACTACTTCCAGTTCAAGGCCTGGAAGGAAGCCGGCATCATAAAGGACGTCA
>JAKSKK010000050.1 GCA_024401745.1 Bacteroidales bacterium | reverse complement strand
GCTCGCCATCGCATTCATTTTTTTAATTTTCAACTACTGATTCAAATTAATAATTAAGATTAATCATTTTTCAGTCATACAGCCCTATGCCCTGGCCACGCAATGTGGGACCTCATCCATCTCACGGAAGTCCGACGGCAGCATCCCTGTCTGCCGTTTGAACAGCTTCACGAAATATGACGGGTCCTCATAGCCGAGGTTATAGGCTATCTCCTTTATCATCAGATTACTGTACCTGACCTCGCGCTTGGCCTCAAGCATAATCCTTTCGGTTATGAAGGCAAGGGGCGAACGTCCCGAGCAATCGTTGACGCACTTGTTCAGCGTACGCACAGATACATTCAGGCCATCCGCGTACTCCTGCACCGTATGCTTGGTTGCATAGTTCTTTTCAAGCATACTCCGGAACTGCACGAACAGCCTGTGTGCAGGCTTGAGCCCATCCAGCTGCAGATCGCCAACCTTGCGGCCGTAACGGTGTACCTTTATCAGGAATATCTTCAGCAATGAGCGCAGCATGTCGATGTGCCCTACGCCCCTGCCGGTCTTCAGTTCCTCCTCCATACCGTCCACCAATGCCTGAAGCTGCACAGCCGTGCCATCGTCTATGACATAGTAGGGGGTGGTATCGAAGGTATGGAACAGGTCGTACTTGACGAAGAGGTCGCTGTCTTCACCACGGCTCTGCATGAAGTCAGTGCAGAGCTTGATTGCCACGCCCTTGTATGCATCGCTGCCGTCGAAGTGATGCACCTGCCCGGGAGTGAGGAAGAAGATGGTTCCGGGATGGACAGGGTACTCCTGGAAATCGACAGAATGCGATCCTGAACCTTCCTGGAACCATAGTATCTCATAGAAGGTATGGACGTGCGGCACACCGTCGTCGATGTCTCCCTTGTAGAGGAAATCCGGCATGTGGTCAATGAAGAAACCGGTGCCGCTCGGCGTCTCGCATACAGCTCTGTAGATTTTCTTGATGTCTTGTGCCTCCATAGTCAGGGATCTGGTCATTTGCTGATGCAAAGATAGGTAAATAATGGTATATTTCGGCACATCAGAGAAAAGAAATATCAAATATGCCGAAATTTACCTTCGTGTTACCAATATGTATAATTCTCTTCACACAAATACCACTACCTTTGCATCCGGAAACAGACAAACAGTAACAAATAATAATAACAATTAAAAAGAATAGAATTATGGCTAAATGGATTTGCCCCGTCTGCGGATATGTTCATGAGGGTGACGCAGCACCCGAGAAGTGCCCCATGTGCAAGGTGCCCGGAACCAAGTTCAACCTGGTAGAGGAGAACAAGGGTCTTCAGTTTGTGACAGAGCATGAGCTCGGTATCGCCAACGCAATCCCTGCAGGAACTGACGGAGACTTCGTACGTCAGGGTCTCAAGGACCACTTCCTTGGAGAGTGCACAGAGGTAGGCATGTACATCGCCATGAGCCGTCAGGCAGACCGCGAGGGATACCCTGAGATCGCAGAGGCCTTCAAGCGCTATGCATACGAGGAGGCCGATCATGCAGCCCGTTTTGCCGAGATGCTCGGAGAGGTGGTTTGGGATACCAAGACCAACGTGGAGAAGAGGATGATGGCAGAGGAAGGTGCATGTGCAGGTAAGATGGACATCGCCAGAGTTGCCAAGCAGCTTGGCCTCGATGCCATCCACGACAGCGTACACGAGATGGCCAAGGACGAGGCACGTCACGGTGCAGGCTTCCAGGGACTCTACAACCGCTTCTTCAAGAAGTAGAGATTTCCCAGCGCTATTCAAGAAGAAGACCTCCAAGTTCAAGGCTTGGAGGTCTTCTTCTATTAAATCTCAAAATTGAACGGTGCATATACGACCCTATAGCTTTCGTCCCTGAGCGAGACATTGACCACATTCGCGACACAGCCGAAGGGCTCCGGGCAGTGGTTTCCTGAATGGACGTGGCCGCAAAGGGCATATCTGATGTTCCTTGCGCTTATGGCCTCCGCCAGTTCCAGCGAGCCATAGTTCTCCATTGTGTTGTAACGTCCAGGCTGCAGCACGCATCCGGCACCACAGGCCAGGGGCGGCATGTGCGTGAGAAGAATGTCGCATTTCCGGGGAATCCTGCCATAGACTTCCATCAGATCTTCATCGTACCTGAAGAACGCCCACCTTTCCAGATTGGCAATCCACGGAGTGCCATAGATGCGCACTCCATCAACCTCAACGGAATTGTCACATAGGTACACCAGTTTGCTCTGACCCATGTGAGCCTCTGGCAGCAGGTGCTTCATCACGGATGAAGGGCCGTACATATCGCCCAACTCCTGGAGGAAGAAGTCGTGGTTCCCACCGATTAAGACAATCTTCCTGTAGGGCTGGGAAACGGCCCAGGGAGCGAAGTCCATGCAGAACCATGCCACGCTCTGGCCAAAGTCGTTCTGGCAGGCAAGCGGAACAATGTCGCCACAGATGCAAAGCGCGTCTCCGCCGGGCAGATCCTCCGGCAGGTAGCCGTGCAAGTCACTAATTGCTGTAAATTTCATGTTGTATGTTGTTTATTTATGATTTGTGCAAGACGTATCTCATGATTTCGTATAAACCAACTCATATTTCTCAGCATTGTCTTTGCCCTGCATCATGTTGGCGACGAACTCGAAGCGGCCACGCAAGGAGCGCAGTTCTTCCATAGTTTCCCTGTTCTCCGGAAGACCGTTTTTGATTTCGAAGATTTCCTGACTGATTTTGTCATACAGTTTGACATCCGCCATCCTGATTCTGTTTTCCAAAACAATCAGTTCTTCCTCATCCATTTTTATGAATTGTCTTCTCTCCTCGATCTCTTCGTCGTAAAAGCCCAGGATTTCCGCAAGCATGTCTGTAGTCAGCAGTCTAGGATCTTCAGAATATGGCAACACCTCCAATTGACGGCTCGGTGTCGTATTCAAACAGAAAAGTTCGCAACCTAATTCAGCGTCGACCTTTCTGTTATACTCATGGACCTCATCATGAAGCGCAACAACCTCTTCTTTGGTCATCTCAACGGTATCCTCCCACGAGATGTGCCGATACTTCAGTAATGGCTCACCCTTTTTCCTCAAATAGATAGCAGTGTATTCACTCATAGCATTATTTGTTACTAACGAATTTGCAATCTATATTTTTGACCGCAAATTTGTTTTTGGCCAGACTCATATTGTTCAAAGGACGAAATTTTCGACCTTTCTTCTTTTATTTGTTATCACCATTGATTAGGTTCACTACGACCTTGAACATCATGTCCATCTCGTCCGTCTTGCTTTCGGCGATCATCAAGGTCAGGGCCACCAATGCATTGTCCGCTATGCGTTTATGCCCATCGACAGAGTACAGGATATGGTTATTCTCCATGAACCACAGGAAGAGCGTCGCGGCAATGCGCTTGTTTCCGTCAGAGAATGAATGATTCTTCACCACAAGGTAGAGCAACATAGCAGCCTTCTCCTCAACTGAAGGGTAGAGATCGATGCCATCCCAGGTCTGATAGATCTGGCCGATGGAACTGTGGAAGGAATCGTCCTTCTCGTTGCCGAACAGCTCGCTTTCACCGAACTTGTGCTTGAGGTCCTCAATCACAGCCCTTGCATTCTCGTACGTCGCATGGAAACATTCCTTGCTGGTCGAACGGATGGAGAGGGTCTGGTAGTCGTAACTGTCGAGAGTGTCCAGGGCGTATGTGTAATCCCTGACCACATCGAAGATTGACTTGATCTGGGCATCGGCAGGGGAGTCCAGATAACCCATTGTGCGCCCCATTACGGCCACAAGCGCCTTGAGGTCGTCGTATTTCTGCTTCGCGAGGTCGTTCCTGACCGCATAGCCATTAATTAGGTACTCCTTGAGGACTGAGTTCGCCCAGATGCGGAACTGGGTGCCGCGCTGTGACTTGACACGATAGCCGACGGAGATGATGACATCAAGGTTGTAGAACTCAAAAGTTCTTGTAACCATCCTCCCGCCCTCAATTTGAACTTGTGCATTTTTTGCACATGTTGTCATTTCGTCAAGTTCGCCTTCTTCATATATGTTCTTGATATGTCTTGAAATTACCGTCCTGTCGCGTTCAAAGAGCATGGCCATCTGCTCTTTGCTGAGCCACACAGTCTCATTCTCAAGTTTGACATCTATTGAAGTTCTGCCATCGGCAGTCTGGTAGAGGACTATTTCGCCTCTTGATGGAGCATTCTGCTCGCTGAATGTATTTTCGTCCATGGGAATTCTTAAATTTGCATTGATGGAAAGAATGAAAGTCATAACTGTCCCGTCGACCGACCTGGACAACCCGGGCGGACTGCACACCGCATTCTCGGTGTACAGCGAAAGCGCAGGAGCCCTAAGGGCCTCTGCCGGATGGACTTTGAAGGATGCAATAGAATTCTACGCCCGCGACAATGGAGTATTGCGGGACCGCATCAGGCTGCAACGGCCGTTCGAGCGCCAGGAAGACTACCTGCGCCGGCACGGAATCTATATGTAGCGGGAGAGGGTGGGAGCAACGTGATATCTCAGGCTCGAACACCCGCACCGCCGAGGTGGGACGTTCTTTCCGCATAACGAAAGGGTTATGTTGCTCCGTTTGATCGAGGACGGAAAACCTGAGATTTGATGCAAAGATAGCAATAATCCCGAATCAACGACCAGAATGGCTGCCGGAAAACCGGCAGCCATTCTGGTCATTATAGGAGATGGTATGTTACAACGAGTTTCTGTGCCTATACCGGACTATTTCACGGACAGGTCCACCAGCTCGTACTCGCGCTGGCCGAGGCCGATCTTCTCGGCCTGTTCCAGGCAGGCACGCCACTCAATCGAGGGGTTCGAGTTCTTGAAGTGGTCGTGATGGTCATGGAATCCTTCAGAGTGGATGTTGTTGTAGAGCTGGCCGCCCGGCAGGGGAGGCATCTTCTGACATGCATCCACGCAGGCCCAGTCAAGTGCAACAGGGTCGAACGAAGCGAACATGCCAACATCGGGGATGATGGGGACGTCGTTCTCGGCATGACAGTCGCAGTTGGGAGAGACGTCGAGCACGAGCGAGATGTGGAATGCCGGCCTACCGTCCACCACGGCCTTGGTGTACTCCGCAATGCGGCGGCAGAGCATCTCGTTGGCATTGTTCTCAGCAAAGCTGATGGCGTCGAAGTTGCAGGCGCCAAGGCAGCGTCCGCAGCCCACGCATCTGGAAGAGATGGTCATCTTCCTGGCCTGTGCATCAAATACGAGTCCGCCGTTGGCGCATTCCTTGAGACAGGCCCTGCACCCGTGGCAGAGATCAGGGTCGATCTGTGCCTTGCCGCTGCTGTGCATGTCCTTCTTGCCGGCACGGGAGCCGCAGCCCATTCCGATGTTCTTGATGGTGCCGCCGAATCCGGCGCACTCATGCCCCTTGAAGTGGGTGAGGCTGATGAACACGTCGGCATCCATGACGGCGCGGCCGATGTGCGCCTCCTTTACATATTCGCCGCCGTTCACCGGAACGTCGATGTCGTCGGTGCCCTTGAGGCCGTCACCTATGATGATGGGGCAGCCAACGGTAAGGGGAGTGAATCCGTTCTCCCATGCGCAGTAGAGATGGTCGAGAGCATTCTTGCGGGAACCGGGGTACATGGTGGCACAGTCGGTGAGGAAGGGCCTGCCGCCCAGTTCCTTCACAACGTCCACCACGGCCCTGGCGTAGTTAGGGCGAAGGAAGCTCATGTTGCCGAGCTCTCCGAAATGCATCTTGATGGCGACGAACTTGCCTTCCATGTCGATGCTGCCTATACCTGCCGCCCTGATGAGCTTCTGCAGCTTCCTGGCCGTGCCGTCTCCGTTGGCGATTGTATGAAAATCAGTGAAATAGACTTTTGGCTTGTTATTCTCCATGATTCTGGTGTTTAGGTGTCACTACTTGCTGAAACTCCTTGTGGCAAAGGGGAGGGCGTCGCGGAGGCAGTTGTGCCAGTATTCCCAGGTATGCGCTCCGTTGTGCACGCGCATCTCGTTGAAGATGCCGTGCTCATTGTATTTCCTGTGAAGGTCGACCGTGAGGTATACAAGGTCATCGTCGTCTCCGCAGTCGAAGAACCACTTGACTGTCTTCAGGGCAGCGACGGTGCCCTCATCGGCAGTGTCGATGAAATCGAGGGCGCAGGTGTTGCGCACTGACTTCAGAGTGAGATAGAAGCAGTCGTGGGGCATGCCCTCGCTGTGCTGAACGTCCAGCCAGGCGCTCATCGCATAGCAGCTTGAGAACATGTCGGGATGCCTCTGGCAGTAGACGGTGCTGCCGCCACCTCCCATCGAGAGTCCCATGATCGCGCGGTGACCCTTGTCACCTATGCAGCGGTACTTCTTCTCGAGGGTGGGGATCAGCTCCTGGAAGAAGAAATCCTCGTATCGCCAGCCCTCGACATTGAAGTATCCGTTATGGATGTTGTTCACGTCAGAGCCTCCGGCATTGGGCATGATCACCACTGACTCGGCAGCCTCGCCGGAATACATGAGCTCGTCGCAGATGCGGTGCATGCCAGCGCGCTCGTCCCAGTCGGTATAGTTGCCGTACAGTCCGTGCAGCAAGTAGATGACAGGATAGGTCCTGCCGCTGTCGTCGAAGCCATCGGGCAGGTAGACATTATAGGTCACGGAAGTGCCAAGTATCTTGCTGTCGATGTTTTCGGTGAGTACCTTGCCGCCTGCCAGGGCGGTAAATGTGCCTGCGATGAGCAGAGCGGCGAAAGAAAGGATTATCTTTTTCATGGTCATTGTTATTTCTCAGAGTCGAATATCTTGGTGCAGAGCTGCCACTTCTCGTCGCTGCGGGCATCGGCAGCGCAGCCCTGGAACTGGGCCACATACGCCTCCCACTCGGCCTGACGGGGGAGGGTGGACAGGCGGGCCATGTCTTTCTGGAAGTCAAACTCGTCGCAGGTGTCCATGATCATGAACAGCTGGCGGCCATGACGGTAGATCTCCATCGAGATGATTCCGACCTCATGCTGCCCGGCTATGATCTCGGGCCACACATGGCTGTGCACCTCGCAGTACTTCTCGACCAGCTCGGGGTCGTCGACCAAAGTGAGTGTCTGGCAGTAACGTTTCATATCAGAATGCTGTTTACAGATACTTCACCGTCTCGGTGAGAGGCCGGTAGGACGAGTGACGGTCGGAAGGCTTGGCATCGGGCGATGCATAGCCGAAGGGCATGATCAGGATGGGATGCTCGCTCTCGGGCAGGCCGAGCTCAGCCTTGAGCTTCTCGGGGTCGAAGTAGCCCACGGGGCAGGTGCCGACGCCCAGGTTGGCAGCCTCGAGCATCATGTGGGTGAGCACGATGGTGACGTCTATCTCACCATAGTTGCCGTTCTTGCCGCGGGAGACCACAGTGTCGTCGCTGTAGCAGAAGATGAAGCACTGCGGAGCTCCGTAGATGCAGGGGGAGAGGCTGTTCATCTTCTCCATGTTGGCAGCCGAACGTACCACGTAGATCTTCTGGGGCTGGGAGTTGACTGCCGTGGGGGCAACCTGTCCTGCCCTGAGGATGAGGTCGATGACGTCCTGCTCGACGGGAGTGGACGAGAAGCTGCGCACCGAATACCTGTCGGTGGCAAGCTGAAGGAAATCAGTACTCATAGTCTGTGCTGTCTGTGCGCATCCGCATGCCAGCATGGCTGCTGCGATGGCGATTGATACCAAGTGTTTCATAACTCATCAAAATTACGTAATTTTATGCAAAATATTCACACGGCGGCAAGATATTCTTCAAGAATGGCAAAGAGAACCATCACACTCGGCGACGCGGAGCACATGCTGGCCCCGGTATCGTTCGGTACCATGGTCAAGCCGGCAGGAAGCGCCTGTAACCTTGGCTGCACCTACTGCTACTACCTCGACAAGGCAAAGCTCTACGGCGGCCGCGAACCGGTGATGGACGACGCCCTCCTCGAGGAGTACATCAGGCAGTACATCGAGGCCAATGACTCCGCGCAGGTGTCGTTCTGCTGGCACGGCGGGGAGCCGCTGCTGCTCGGCGTTGAATGGTTCCGCAAGGCAGTTGCGCTTCAGCGGAGGCATGCCGGCGGGAAGCAGATATTCAACTCCCTGCAGACCAACGGCCTGCTCATCGACGACGAGTGGTGCCGGTTCTTCGCAGAGAACGGCTTCCTGGTGGGCATCTCGATAGACGGCCCGCGCGACATCCAGGACGGGTTCCGCCGCACACGCGCAGGCCAGCCCACGTTCGACTCCGTAATGGCCGCGATACGCCTCATGCAGCGCCACAGCGTGGAATTCAACACGCTGAGCGTGGTCAGCAGCCGCAGCGAGGGCAGGGGACTGGAGATATACCGATTCTTCCGCGACGAGGTGGGCAGCCGCTTCATGCAGTTCCTCCCCGCCGCCAACAGGCAGCTGCCATGGGCCGTGTCGGCAGAGGGCTACGGCCAGTTCCTGATCGACGTGTTCGACGAGTGGGTGCGGCATGACGTGGGGGAGAGCTACGTGCAGATCTTCGACGCGACCCTTGCGAAGTGGTGCGGTCTGCCGCCCGGGCTCTGCTCCATCAACGACACCTGCTGCGACTCCCTGACCGTGGAGCACAACGGCGACGTGTACCCCTGCGACCATTTCGTGGGGCCCGAGTACCTTCTCGGCAACATCAGGGACATGACCCTTAGGGAGATCTACGACCTGCCAACGCGCTTCGCGTTCTCGCTCGACAAGAGGGAGACCCTGCCTGCCGGATGCCGTTCGTGCAGATACTGCTTCTGCTGCTTCGGAGAGTGTCCCGAGCATAGGGTGGACGGGAAGAACGTGCTCTGCGAAGGCCTCAAGGCATATTTCGAGCATGTGGAGCCGGCGATGGACATCATGAAGGACCTGCTCGCGCAGCAGCGTGCACCGGCTGAAATAATGACAATTCTTGACAACAGGCAATATGATTAAGAACGATCTCTCTGTCCTCGCAAAGGAGGACGTCATCAAGCTCATCGGCAAGGAGTGGATGCTGGTCACTGCCGGCAACATGACAAGCTACAACACCATGACCGCCTCCTGGGGCGGCATCGGCTACCTCTGGGACAGGCCTGTGGCCTTCGTGTTCATCCGCCCGGAGCGCTACACCCACGACTTCATCGAAAGGGAGGACCGCATGACCCTGTCATTCTACGGCGAGGAGTACCGCAAGGCCCTCCAGTTCTGCGGAGTGAAGTCCGGCAGGGACGTCAACAAGGCTCAAGAAACGGGACTGACCCCCGTTCCGACCGAGACCGAGTCCGTGACCTTCGCCGAGGCACGCCTCACCCTTGACTGCCGCAAGCTCTTCAAGACGGAGATGACCGAGGAGGCCTTCCTTGACCAGCACGTGTTCGAGGAGTGGTACAAGGGCCCCAAGGGCGGTGGGTTCCACACCATCTATGTGGTGGAGATAGAGAACGTCTACACCAGATAGTGGACAGGGTCATTGCGGGCATCATGGGCTTCACATCAGTATTCAAGGCAAATTCTAGGTACAAGGCTCTGTTCCTTTCCCTGCTCCTCTCCGCGATAGGTTTCGGGCTCTACAAGGGAGTCATCGACAACTATCTGGCGGAAGTGGTCAGGATGGGCGAGATGGACCGCGGCGTCACCGAATTCTTCAGGGAATTCCCCGGACTGATACTCATCCTCATCCTGGCCCTGTTCTACAGGTTCTCGGCCGAGAAGATGTACAAGATGGGCATGGTGATAATGGTGACGGGCATGCTGTTGCAGGCGTTCGTGTCGCCTGCCAAGTTCCTGGTGATCATGGCCATCTTCATCTATTCCCTGGGAGAACACATACAGCTTGGCATGAAGAACACCCTGTCGCTGGAGTATTCCAACCCGGGGCGCGGCGGGGAAGCCCTCGGCTACCAGAGCTCCATCTACCAGATAGGCAACCTGGCAGGTTATATTGCAGTCATAGTGCTGTTCAGCCTGCTGGCAGGACGGGCGCTGTTCAAGCCTGTGTTCGTGGCTGCTGCCGCATTCATATTCATGGCCATGCTGGCCGCGTTCCGCCTCACCGGAAGCAGCAGCACCGACAAGTCGAAGAGCAGGTTCTACTTCCGGAAGAAGTTCCGCAAGTACTACATGCTTGAAGTGTTCTACGGTGCCAGGAAGCAGGTCTTCTTCACCTTCGGGCCGTATGTCCTGATACTCTTTTACGGAGCGGATGCAGCGGTGATCAGCCTTCTCTTCGCAATATCGGCGATAGCCTGCTTCCTGATCTCTCCGCTCGTTGGCAAGCTCATCGACAAGGTAGGGTACAAGCCGGTCATGGTGGCGGACACGCTCATCCTCGTGGTCGTCTGCTTCTTCTACGGCTTCGCGCACCATATCTTCCCTATGCACACCGCCTTCATCGTCTGCTGCGTAAACTACGTCCTGGACTCCGTCATATCCCTCGCGTCCATGGCATCGAACGTCTATGTACAGGACATCTCCGACAGCAGGGAGGAGATGAAGGCCACCATATCCACCGGAATCTCTGTGAACCACATGATCACCGTGTTCATTGCGCTCCTGGGCGGATGGATATGGAAGACTCTGGGCGTGGAGACGCTGTTCATCCTGTCGGCCGTCCTCGGCCTCTGCAACAGCGCATACGCCGCGACGATCAAGACAAAGACATCTTAGCAGTATTCGCCCCATTCGCAGCCGATGTTCTCGGCATGGATGCGGTCCAACAGCCTGCCCTTGTGATAGATCTGGACCGTGCCTTTGCCATTGCCGCCGTTCCAGAGGCGGTTGTGACGTTTCTGCCCGTCCGGAGCTTCATAGTTGACGAGAAGCATGTCGTTCTTCTCACAGGTGATGTCGGTGATCATCCTGCTGCGCCAGGTCCTCTGGTCAA
>JAKSKK010000005.1 GCA_024401745.1 Bacteroidales bacterium | reverse complement strand
TCCACCGACCAGCCCGGCAACTTCTACAAGAGCTTCTTCATCCAGGACGAGACCGGCGGCATGGAGATCAAGATAGGCAAGAACGGCCTCTACAACGACTATCTCCCCGGCCAGACCGTGTACGTGAAGCTCGATGGCCTCACCCTCGGAATGTACGGATACAAGACCGGCAACTACGGTGGCATGGGCATGGTCCAGGTAGGCTTCTCAGACCCTTCCGGCGAGTATGAGACTTCATACATGGAGATCGCCTTCCTCATCGACCGCCACATTCTCCGCGGCGACCCCAACGACCTGCACCCCGTGCAGCCCAAGGTCATCACCGAGGCCGAGCTCCCCAACGCCAAGACCGACACCCAGAAGAACAATGCCAACGTCGGCCGCCTCGTGACCCTCAAGGGCCTCAAGTATGCGAACGAGGTGTTCTGCCTGCTCTACCTTGACTCCAACAAGGACAAGAAGTCATACACCAACCGCGTGTTCCTCTCCGACACCAACGGAGTCGACACCGATTACGGCAAGACCCACGGCGTGTTCACCTGGGCCATGAGCAAGGACAAGATGACTTCATACCTTGAGCAGGGCCTTTGGGATACCTGCAAGATCGGCAGCGGCAGCGACTATGTCAAGAACCCCGACAAGACCGACATGACTCTCGGCGACCTCAGGGGCGACGGAACCTATCCCGGCGTCGAGAAGGCAGCCTACAGCGTGAGCCAGTACTTCACAATGGGCAACACCGAGATCCAGATCCGCACCAGCGGCTACAGCAAGTTCTCTGACAAGCTCATCCCTCTCGAGGTCATCAACGGTGAGAAGTCCATCGACGTGACCGGCGTGCTCTCAGTATATCAGGGCAGCATCCAGTTCACCGTCAACAACATTTCTGATTTCGTAGTAGACGGAAAACCTCTTGAATAATGAAAAAGACAATCATCACCATGGCTATGGCATTCGCATGCTGCGCTTGCGCAAACCACCAGAACCCGTTCATGGCTGAATGGGACACTCCTTACGGCATCCCGCCGTTCGACCAGATCACCAACGCCGACTATCTTCCTGCAGTCAAGGCCGGCATAGAGCAGCAGACCGCAGAGATCCAGGCCATCGTCGACAACCCTGAGGCTCCCACATTCGAGAACACCATCGTTGCCTTCGACCGTTCAGGCGTCATCCTCGAGAAAGTCAGCAACGTGCTCTTCAACGTCAGTGAGTCTGACGCTTCCGACGAACTCAACAAGATAGTCGAGGAGGCCATGCCCCTCATCTCTGAGCACAGCGACAACATCTTCATGAACCCCGCTTTCTTCGAGCGCGTGAAGGCTGTGTACGAGGCAGACCAGAGCGGCCTGAACCGTGAGCAGCAGATGCTCCTCAAGGACATGTACGAGTCGTTCATCAACAACGGTATCGGTCTTGACGAGGCTTCACAGAAGCGCCTCAAGGAGATAAACAGCGAGCTTTCATCACTCGTTCTCGTGTTCGGCAATAACCTGCTTGACGAGAGCAACGCCTTCAAGGCAGAGTTCGGCTTCTCAGTCGCCAACTACTACGACCAGATGGCTTCCATCGAGGACCGTGACCTCCGCGAGAAGGTCTTCAAGGGCTACTCACAGCGCGGCAACAACGATAACGAGAAGGACAACAAGGCCAACGTGCTCCGCATCATGGAACTCCGCATCGAGAAGGCTAAGCTCCTCGGTTACGCAAATCCCGCCGAGTGGATACTCCACGACAAGATGGCAGGCGATCCGGAGACAGTCGACGTATTCCTTTCAGGCATCATGGATGCTGCAATGGCACGCGCCAAGGAGGAGATCGCCGACATGCAGAAGGTAATGGACGAGGACATCGCAGCCGGCATCGTTCCCGCAGGCAGCACCATCCAGCCCTGGGACTACATGTACTACGCTGAGCGTGTCCGCAAGGCACGCTACGCCCTCGACGAGTCAGAGGTGATGAAGTACTTCAAGATGGAGAACGTGCGCGCCGGTGTGTTCGGCAACGCTTCCCGTCTGTATGGCATCAAGTTCGAGCCCATCGCCGACGCAAAGCTCTACAACCCCGAGTGCGAGGCATTCAAGGTCACTGACGAGGACGGCTCGCTCATCGGCGTGATCATCACCGACTACTACCCCCGCGACAGCAAGAGGGCAGGTGCCTGGATGACCAACTTCGTCAACCAGTACAAGGATGAGAACGGCAACAACATCCGTCCCGTCATCGTGAACGTGGGCAACTTCAACAAGCCTACCGAGGACAAGCCCGCCCTTCTCAACATCGACCAGGTCGAGACCATGTTCCACGAGTTCGGCCACGCCCTGCACGGCCTCCTTACCCAGTGCACCTACAAGGCCACCAGCGGTACCAGCGTAAAGCGCGACTTCGTGGAACTACCCAGCCAGATCAACGAGAACTGGGCATTCGAGCCTGAGGTCCTTGCTACATACGCATTCCACTACGAGACCGGCGAGGTCATCCCCGAGGACCTTGTGGCAAAGGTACAGGCTGCCGCAAACTTCAACCAGGGCTTCACCACAGGCGAGCTCTGCGCAGCTTCCATCCTCGACATGAAGTGGCACGAGCTTGACTCCGTAGAGGGTGTTGACGTGAATGCCTTCGAGCAGAAGGTCTGTGCCGAGATGGGCCTCGTGGGCGAGATCATCCCTCGCTACCGCAGCACCTACTTCAACCATATCTTCGGTTCAAGCGGCTACAGCGCAGGCTACTACAGCTACCTCTGGGCCGAGGTTCTTGACAAGGACGCATTCGAGCTCTTCAGGCAGAAGGGAATCTTCGACAAGGAGACCGCAATGAGCTTCCGCCACAACGTCCTCGAGATGGGTGGCAGCGAGGAGCCTATGGTTCTCTACAAGCGCTTCCGCGGTGCCGATCCCGACTCCGGCGCCCTCCTTCGCGCAAGGGGATTGAAGTAATCCTGAGACCTGGAATATTTATTTGTAATGAGCAATATTCGATATTGTGCCATACTCGCCATCGTGTCTGCCCTTTGTGCGTGTAGCAGTAGGGAGATGGCGCGTTTGCAGGATATAGAATCATACATTCAGGAGCGTCCGGATTCAGCATATGCAGAGTTGCAGACAATAGAGCCGTCTGTTCTTCGGACCAAGAAGGAGAAGGCTCTGTTCTCGCTCCTGAATGCAATGGCTCAAGACAAGAATTATATAGACATTGCCGACTCTGAGATAATCGAGCCGGCATTGTCGTTCTATTCCCATCATAAGCAGGGCGACCACTATACAGCATCGCTGTTCTATTCTGGCCGCATAAGCTTCAACAAAGAGGATTACTCCAAGGCCGTCATCGCCTATCAGTGTGCTATGGAATCAACGGAGTCGCCATATTGGAGGGGAATGTTGTACAGCCATATGGGCTATTCCTACAACAGAAGTTTCAATATGGAAGAGGAGCTCTCCTGTGCTAAAAAAGGCCTGGATATCGCGCTGGCCAGAGGAGATTCCATGAAAATCAATCAGGCCAGAGGTTCTCTCGCTACTGCATACCATAACAATAGGATGCACAGACAGGCTGACAGCCTTCTGAGCATCCTCGTTTATTCCGATAAGCCGTATTACGTCTCGTTCCCACAATTGGCCGATTCAAAAATCAAGCAGGCCGATACAGACTACAATGAAATTGTCTCTTTGTTCGAAGAAGGTATGGCCCACGATTCCGGAATGACCATTGATCATTGGTGCGAGTATGCATACGCGCTATATAAATGTGGGAACCAGAAACGTTCGGATGCCATTTTCAAACAACTGGAGGACCTCGGGGATGATATGCATATTGCAATCTGGAAAGCGAGGGTGGCTGAGGATGAGAAGGATTTTGAGTCGGCTTTGAAGTATGAGAAAGAATACGAACAGCTTGCAGATTCTCTTGTACATGCCCAGCTGTCGCAATCAGTCTTCAAGGCGCAGGCAGAACACTACAAACTGGCTTCAGAGCTTGAAAGCAGCAAGAGGAAACAATCCTTTATGACTGCATCGATTCTGATTCTTGTTATTCTAATGATAGCATCTATCGTCATTTCCGTATATCTTCGCAGGCAGCGGCGTATGGCGGATGACATCGCGCGGCTCAGTGCGATTGCAGATGAATCCGAGTCGATGCTCAGGCTGGTTCAGGATGATCTGTCTGCTACCAGATTAGGCCTTGACGAGACAGAATCTAAACTTGAAGACTTGAGACGGTCGTATGCGAAGACATATCAGTCGCAGTTTGCCGAGATAGGCCGGTTGTTTGACTATTACAGGCCAGAAGACAGCGTGAGCTCAACGGCTGTAAGGAAGTATAAGGAAAGAACGGATAAAATCATTGCGGAGATTTGCCATGGCGATGAACTGCAAGGGGAGTTCGAAGACAGGATCAACAGAGATCTTGACAACATAATGGCAAAACTGCGGAATGACTTCCCGGAATTCAAGGAGTCGGACTTCAGGTTCCTCAGTTATGTCATAGTCGGATTCGATGCCACGACAAGGGCCATCATCCTCGACGAAACGCCTGTGAACATGCGCGTCAAGAAGGCCCGGCTGCTCAAGAAAATACGTGCTTCACAGCCTGAAAATCTGGAACTGTACAACTGCTTCCTCAGTCCGCAGCAATAAAAGTCGTTACATAATTAATCCTTTAGGTTAATATGTTGGCAATCAATATTATACATTGATTGCTCGGTCCGTGTTGCCCCCAATGCCGATTATGAAAGTCATTGATTATCAATGCTTATAGGGGATAATCTTGTAACGGTAAAAACTCCCGTTATGGATTTTAGCCCGGGCAATTCCTATATTTTTGTTGCGTCTAAAGTTCGCTTACGCAATGAAGATTCTTAAATTTTTCCTGATTTTGTCAATGGTGCTCCTGCCAGTTATTGGAAATTCTTCTGAAGGGGATGATTTGGAAGAGATTAAATTACATGCGTTAGATCCTACCGGGAATATTCAACGTTCACCAAAAGTATGTGAAATACATTGTATGTATGAGGTTGATGATCGAATTATATATATATTCTCTGATAAAATGGATCAAACCGTTCTTCAAATATCCGTCACGAATCTATTAACAAATTTGCAGGAATATTCCATCGTGTCATGCTCGGCATTCATTCGTGAGGTTATTCCGTTATCATGCTTGGGTGTTTATTATATTGAAATTACTACCTCGCCCGGAATCGTATATGTTGGGTATCTATTTGCCTACTAGCATAATCAATGATGTAGAAGCAATCATGCGGCCCAAATAATGCAGGTTATTAATCATTTTCTTATGAAGAAATTAATCTATATTATGCTTTTATTTTTAGCTGTAGGTTGTTATTCAAACATTTACAGTGATGATGAAGTTTCTGATGAGCTTTTTGACTGTCAGGAGGGAGATGCACAAGAGCGTTTTGCAAAAGCACTATCGAGTTATTTGTATGAGTCTTTTGATGTTAGAGCCTTTCTCCGCGAAAAAGCATTGGAACAATTTGACAACGATTTTGATATATTCTATCCTTATATCAAAGATGAAGTTATGCCAAACGGGTTGTCTTTCAGGGAGAATATTTTACGTTATTTTGAATCCGAACAAGAATTATCCTCTATCGAGGATTGTTTGCCTTTATTGACTATATATGTCCCTGATTTAACCTGGATATCCCAGGATGCTTTTTCAGCAAATAATTGGGAAATTAATAATCCGGAAGTTGCTACAGCGTATGAATGTGGTTCGATTTTGTTCCTAAACGGGGAAGAAGTTGCTATCCTTAGTGAAGGAGAAATCCCTTCCGAACCAACTCTGATAGTAAAAAACAATGAACGGCTACAGAGGAAACTAACGACAAAGGGCGCTAATGAATATTCCTTTATTTCACCAGTGTTTGACAATTCATTGGAACCTATCACAAAAGCTGATCCTCCCTCAGAGCACGTAATTGAACTTCCCGTGGAAGGTGATGGTAACTTTGTACCAGAGCACATGGTGTCGAATATTGCAAAAGAATCTTGGAATTATCTTGGGTCATTGCAAACAGCTTCGCAGAGGGATTATGCATATTATGGGATGACTCAAAATAATCCAATTGGGCACTTAAATGTTTATACGAGGGAACTTTTATATCGTTTTAAAATTGCTCCTTCATCGTATTTTTCTATTGCAGATCAGAATGTGGGAACAAGCAGCGGAGATCCGTCTTTGTCTGACGATATCACAGTTAAAACTGACTCGTTGAGTGTCAATGAATTAGTGAATAGAATATGGAAGGAAGGCCATTTTGAATTGTATTTTGATGAATATGTTGGGTTAAGATCTGGTGAAGTTTCGTCATCACAATTGGTATTCACGGTTAATCCAGAAGATATATTTGATTTAAGTTGTGTTGATGTGGATTTTTATCATAAAACGTGGTTTACTAAAAGACGATGGGTATACTCTTTCAATGCCTCTAATTTGAGAGCGAAATGGTATTATCCCGAGAATGCTACAATAATACCGTGGGATTTGTATAACCAAAGTAATAATGTTGTGATATTTGTTTCGGAACGCGATGATAGTCAAACTACGACAACCACTTACTCTAGAACTTTCAAAATATCACAGACATGTACTCAGACAACGGGCGCGACAGGAGAAGTTCAGATAATAAAAGGTAGCTTTGAAAACGCAAATACTGTTTCTAACGAAATATCAAATACATCCTCATGCTCAATTAGTACCACAACGGGAAGCGATGCGTTAGGATCGATTAATCTGAGATATATGGATCCGGTGATTGTAGGTGAAGATACAATCAATGGAATTCATGGATATAATTTATTCAGTGTGTCATCAGGATCTGTCACAATGTGTTTCATGCCATATAGATATTAGGCCATTGCTTTCAAAATAAAGTAAATGTATATTTGTAGTAGTAAGTAATCGGTGCTGTTATTGCGACATGAATGCTTAATGATGGCGAGTGATTGCGCATATTGATAGAATTCAAAGTGATTCGTAATTGACACAGGTGTCTATGAAAAAGAGATTATTGATTTTCACGTTCGTCTTTGTTATTTTGAGTGCATTTGATGCTACTGCAGGCAATCCGTATGAAAGAGGATATTGTGGATGGGTTGAGGCCTCCGGGGCTGTCAACATATCTGACAATGTGATAGACAATTCATTTGGATTGTTGGTGGTAAATGGCATGAACCTAGGAGAAGGTGCGTTTGTCGGAGGATGCTTAGGTTTTGGCATCAGGCCATATGAAAGCTTCGCTTTGCCGCTATTGGGAGAGATGAAATACTCTTTTCTTGACAAGAAGACAACGCCATTCGTGTCCATTAGGGTTGGAGCTGAAATCATAGGAGAACAGCAGGAACTGGTAGGAGGCGCTTTTGTTTTTTCTCCGGGAGTTGGACTTGAGATGGGACGTTTCTCTGCAAGAATTGGGTATAACCTCGAAGCTGGAGCTGTGTCATCCCCTTCCATAGTCCCGGAACAGGGATACGTCAATGCACATATCAGGAATTCATCGTTTTATTTTGGCATTGGCTGGCGTTTCTTTTAACCAGGACATGCAATAGAGCATCGGGGGAATAGTAATTCTCCAGATAAAAATCGGGCTAGGTCTCCACCCCTCTTAACAGACCTGGCCCGATTCCGGCTGAAATGATCAGAACGGTGATATGAGGGCCCCAGAGGCGGGGGCTGTCTCCTCCGGGACCCGTGGCCGCCCGTGGCCACGTGAACGGGAGGAGCCCGCAAGCGTAGCGCAGTGGGAGGGATGAGCCATAGGCGAAGGTCTCCGGAGGAGAGCAGCCTCCGACCTGAAAGGCCCGGCAAGGCAAAATAAAAAGCGGCCGACTAAGTCGACCGCTTTTCGTATGCTGTGAAGCTGTATTACTTGAGGAGCTGCTCGCGTGCTGCTGCAATCTCGTCCTTGACCTGGGTGAGCTGGCCCTTGAGCTCGTCAACTGTGATGGCGTTGATGACGTAGAGGGGCTTGAGGATCTCGTTCAGGCTCTCCATCTCGGGAGAAGCGTTGACTGTCTTGGTAAGACCGTCGTGTAGACATACGAAGTTGTAGGTGATGTCGGCTGCTGTCTCGTCGGTGAAAGCGGGAAGGAACTTGTCGATGTTCTGGCTGAGGATGTATACCTGCTCGACTGTGAGAGCTGCGATGCCCTCCCAGAAGAAGTTGATGCGACCCTCGTTGTACTCGTCGTCAACGAATGTTGCGAAAGCCTCACGGTTGGTCTCGATGTCCATGGGAGGAAGAGTGAAGAATGCCTCGAGAGCGGGATCGTTGATGTCCTTGAGGAGCTTGAAGATAGCCTCGTTGAATACGTTGGTAGGCATCTCGTAGAGCTCGGCGATGATCTTGTCGGAAGTGAGCATGCCCACTGCGCGATACTTCTGGCTGAGGGTTACGAGGTCGTTTGCTGACTCGGGAGCGATGAGGTAGTCAGGCTTCACTTTCTTCTCCTTGTCTGAGAGAACGAGCTTGCCGTCCTTCTGGGTCTTGAGGAAAGCCACGGGCTTGATCTTCTTTGCTGACTCCACGAGATTTGCGAGGTCGACGTTGATTTCGTCGGCGAGGATCTTCTCAGCTGTTGCCTCTGAATAGTCGACAGCCTCAGCTTCCTGAGCCTGCTTCTTGTTGTTGTTCTTGCAGGATGCTACAGAGAGAACCACTGCAATAGCCATTACGGCGTAGAGTACCTTTTTCATATTATTTTGAATTACAATTATCCTAATCGCACAAAATTACTATAAATTTTCTTTCCGAACAAATCGACCCGGTACATTGTACAACAGGCACAGAGACAGCAGAACGCACATCAGCAGCAGTACGTACATGTTGTAGGTGTAGGTGGGTATCTTCCAATCGCCCAGATACTTATACCCGCTGTAGAAGGGCGCGCGTCCGTTCCTGGTCACCGGCGTCAGGTAGATCTGGCCGACTTTGGGAACTATCGTGTCGTCTATCACTGCGTAGAAGGCGTTGGCCGTCCTGTTGACCACGAGGTTCTCGAGCTGCAGGTTGTAGTTGTCCTTCTTGAGGTTCACGAGCTTGTCTTTTCCGTGTTCGCGCGAGTACTTCGTGTAGATGTTGTCGACCTCGAGGGTGAGCTTGTTGCCCTTTATGGAGAGGGTCTTCGCCGCCTTGTTCAGGTAGCTGTCGAGCGAGTAGTAGCTCCAGTCGCCGCTGTAGGGTTCCAGGCCAGTCATGCTGCACAGGTCTTCCATGCCCTTGCGGAGTACCTGCATGTGTATGGGGTCGGGGGTCTCGCCGTAGTTCACGGCTTCCTGGATGGTCTCCAGGCGTGACTGAAGCTCGTAGATGTACCTCTTCTCGTAGAACTGGCAGCTGAACTTCTCGCACTCCTTCTCGAAGGCCATGCTCTCGTAGTCGTTCATCGAGAATGTGGCCACGGCGAGGGCCTCGTATGCCCAGCGGGACGGGATCACGTCTCCTATCACGGGCACGTTGCCAGTCTTGCTCTGGGAGTTGAGGTCATCGAAGTGCACGACAAGGCCGCACAGCAGGATCTGCGGGATGAGCAGCACGGGGATGGTGATGTAGATCGATACCACCGAGCTCAGGCACTGCGACAGCAGCAAGCCTATCAGCGAGCTCAGGAACGCGGCCACGAATAGCAGCAGCCACCATGTCCAGAACATGCCGTTTATGCCGATGAGCACGTTGCCCACGATGATGAAGAGGAAGGTCTGCACCAGGCAGACGGCCGCCATGTATATCATCTTGGACCAGATGTAGCTCTTGTATGAGAGGTGCAGGAACTTCTCCCTCTTGAGGAGAGCCCTGTCCTTGATAATCTCTTCGGCACTGCCGGACATTCCGAGGAATATCGACACGATTATGGCCATGAAGAGGTATGAGGGCAGGTTCTTGTTGTCCATCAGGGTGTAGACCCCGCTCTCGGGTACGTACCTTGTCAGCAGCGCGCAGATGAACGCCAGCACGGGAGCCTCCAGCAGGGTCACGAGGACGTACTGCATGTCGGATATCTTCGCCCTGATGTTCCTCCTCAGGAAGATGATTATCTGCTTGAAGACGTTGGGGCGCTTCTGGTCGGTCTCGGGAACGGCGCTCGTCTTGACCTCGGCCGACTCGTCGCGGTTCTCGAGGTAGAGCTCGTGCCACTCCTTGGGGCTGACCTTCCTGTTCTCGGTGCGGTTACCGGTGCTGTCGAGGCTGGTGTCGTCGATGATGTTGAGTATCGACTCGGGGTTCACGTTGCCGCAGTAAGGGCAGGTCGAGGTCTCAGCGTCGGCGTAGTTTGCGGCGCGCTTGAAGTACGACACTGCCTCGATGGGGTTGCCGTCGAAGATGGGGTATCCTCCCTTGTCGAGCAGCCACAGGCGGTCGAACAGCTTGTAGACGTCGGACGACGGCTGGTGGATGTTCACCACGATGAGGCGGCCCTTCTCGGTCTGGCCCTTCAGCAGGTTGACAACCTTCTCGGTGTCGGTCGAAGACAGGCCGGAGGTGGGCTCGTCGAGGAAGAGGATGGCCGGCTCGCGTATGAGCTCAAGCGCGATGTTGAGCCTCTTGCGCTGGCCGCCGGATATGAACTTGTTGATGGCGGAGCCCACTTTCAGGTCGCGTGCCGCGTCGAGTCCGAGGTTTGTCAGCACTGCCATGACCTTGCGGTCTATCTCTTCGTCGGGCATGCCTTCGAAGCAGAGCTTTGCAGTGAACCAAAGGTTCTCGTAAACGGTCAGCTCCTCGATGAGGAGGTCGTCCTGGGGCACATAGCCTATGAGTTCCTTGGCGCCGGGCTCCGATATGTCGTGCCCGTTGATGGTGATGCTTCCGCTCTGGGGCGTGAGGCTTCCGTTCAGGAGGCTGAGCAGCGTGGACTTGCCCACGCCGCTTCCGCCCATGATGGCAACCAGCTGGCCGCTCTCGAGGGTGAAGCTGAGATTGTGGATGCCGTTGTCGGAATTGGGGAAGCGGAATTCCACGTTCCTTCCGCACAGCTGTACCTTCCTGCTCCTGTCGTCGTCGGTCCCGTAGTGGGACATGATGGTGGAGTAGTAGAAAGGGGACGAGTTCTTACACTTGAGAACGCCGCTCTGCTGCCATACCTGGAAGATGCCGTTGATCACGGGCACGTCGTTCATCAGGGCAATGTCCTCTCCGTCGTACGAGAACACCAGGGTGTTGGTGCCGCGGTTGTACAGCGTCTTCACCGTGCCGTTTCCGAAGGGAACGGTCCTGATGTCTTCCGCCTCCTTGCCGAGCACGAAGTTCACGTAGGAGTCGTAGAGGGCCTTGTCGGCGCCGAAGTTGCGGGCCACGCCAAGGAAGATCTCATCGTCGGGATCGACGTCGCCGGCTCCGATCTTGGTGAACTCCATCAGCCTCAGCAGGACGGCCAACTGGTCGTCTACGCTTACACGCTGCCTCAGTCCTGAGCAGATTCCTGAGACGATGGCCTCGGAGTCGAGCCCTGGGCAGTCGTCGTAGAATCCGCGCAGGTCGGAGTAGAGATTCATGTATGACGACACGTTCCTGATGCCGTAGTAGCGTTTCAGGTACGCCTCCACGAGCTTCAGGGACTTGTCGACGTCTACCTTGTGCTTCGCGCCCACGAGCGCGAACAGGTTCAGCAGACTGGTAAGAACTATATCATTCATCTATAATTAGATAAGCGGTTCTGCGGTCATTGCCTCAGGCTGGGGGATTCCCATGAGCTTGAGGATGGTGGGAGCGACGTTGCAGAGTGCACCGTCCTTGACTGTCTTGACCTCGTCGCCTGCGTTCACCACGATGAACTGAACAGGGTTGAGGGAGTGAGCCGTGTTGGGGGTGCCGTCCTCGTTGACTGCGAAGTCGGCGTTGCCGTGATCGGCTGTGATGAGGACTACGTATCCGTGCTCGATGGCTGCGGTGACCACTGACTCCACGCATCCGTCAACTGTTGCGACTGCGTTGCGTATTGCTGAGTAGACGCCGGTGTGGCCGATCATGTCGCCGTTGGCGTAGTTGAGGATGATCATGTCCTCCTTCTCGGAACGTATTGCCTCAAGGAGCTTTGCGGTGACCTCGAGGGCGCTCATCTCGGGCTGCAGGTCGTATGTGGGAACCTTGGGAGAGTTCACGAGGATGCGGTCCTCGTTCTCGAAGGGCTGCTCGCCGCCGCCGTTGAAGAAGAAGGTCACGTGGGCGTACTTCTCGGTCTCGGCTATCCTGAGCTGGCACTTGCCTGCCTTGCTGACGGTCTCGCCGAGGGTGTCGGTGACTTCCTCCTTGTCGAAGAGGATGTGCAGGCCCTTGAAGCTTGCGTCGTAGGGAGTGAGGCAGCAGTAGTAGAGAGGCATGGTGTGCATTCCCTCCTCGGGCATCTCGTTCTGTGTGAGCACGTTGGTGAGCTCGCGGGCGCGGTCGTTGCGGAAGTTGAAGAAGATGATGGCGTCGCCTTCCTCTACCTTTGCCACGGGCTGGCCGTTCTCGGTGATCACCACGGGCTTGATGAACTCGTCGGTGACGTCCTCGGCGTAGCTTGCCTTGATGGCCTCGAGTGCTGACTCGAACTGTGCACCCTTGCCGTCGACGAGCATGTCGTATGCCTCCTTGATGCGGTTCCAACGCTTGTCGCGGTCCATTGCATAGAAGCGTCCGCAGACGGTGGCGACCTTTCCGGTGGTCTCCTTCATCTTCTGCTCGAGCTCCTCCACGAAGCCGTAGCCGCTGCGGGGATCGGTGTCGCGGCCGTCCATGAAGCAGTGGACGTAAACGTCCTCGAGACCCATCTTCTTTGCCTCTGCGAGGAACTCATAGAGATGGTTCAGTGATGAGTGCACGCCGCCGTGTGAGCAGAGGCCGAAGAAGTGGAGCTTCCTGCCGCTGTTCTTCACGTACTCGTATGCTGCTGCGATCTCCTTGTTCTGCATGAGCTTGTGGTCACGGCATGCCATGTTGATCTTCACGAGATCCTGGTATACCACGCGGCCTGCGCCGAGGTTCATGTGACCTACCTCGGAGTTGCCCATCTGGCCGTCAGGAAGACCTACGTATTCACCGCAGGCCTGGAGGTGACTGTAAGGATATTTTGCGCGGAGGCTCTCGATGAAGGGAGCTCCCTGGGTGTAGATCACGTTCGAATTGTCCTGGCGGCCTTCTCCCCAGCCGTCCAGGATCATAAGCAGTACTTTTCTTTCCATCTTTATCTATCTGTTTTTTATCTGTTAGCAATGAGTTGTCATGAGCTTGACCTTTCCGCAGGGCTCCACTTCGAAGTCTTCCTTCATCAGAAGGCCTGCCTGGCCTGCCTCGAGGGTGGTGCCGCCTATCCTGCAGCTGCCTTCGAGACACATCACGATGAGGAACTCGGACTCTACCTTCTGGCTGAAGGGCTTGTCGAGCTCGAGCACCGACGTTGTGAAGAAGGGGCACTTCACCACCTCGACGTTGGTGTTGGGCTTTGCCACATAGTGTGTGCGGTAGTCCTCGTATACCGTGTAGTCGATGGCGTCCTTTGCCTCCTGGGTGTGCAGCTGGCGGGGCTTGCCGTCAAGACCCATGCGGCCGTAGTCGTAGATGCGGTAGGTGATGTCGGAAGTCTGCTGTATCTCAGCGATGTAGCAGCCTCCTCCGATGGCGTGGATGCGTCCTGCGGGCAGGAAGAACACGTCGCCGGGCTTCACTTCGTAGTCGGCGAGTACGGAGACTATCTGGTCTGACTCCACGAGCTGGACGTACTTCTCGGGATCGATCTGCTCCTTGAGGCCGCTCAGAAGATGCGCGCCCTCGGAAGCGCCGATCACGTACCACATCTCGGTCTTGCCCTTGCAGTTGTGGCGCACGGCCGCAAGCTCGTCATTGGGATGCACCTGGATGCTGAGGTCCTTGTGAGCGTCGATGAACTTTATGAGGAGGGGGAACTGTCCCGGCCAGATGTCGGTGATCTTCTTGCCGGCCTCGGGGCCTTCGGCTACGATGGACTCGTTTCCGGGAACGCCTGAGAGCACCCAGCTCTCGGTTCCCCATACCATCGTCTTGAGAATAGGGTTGAATTTGTACATTTCGGTTTATTCTTGTTCTATCAGTTCGTAATCGAGGAGGCGCTGGTCGAGGTTGGCCTCCTTTACCTTGATGCGCACCCTGTCGCCAAGGCGGTAGACCTTGTGCGTGCGCTTGCCCACCAGACGGTAGCGCTCTTCCTCGAAGTCGAAGAAGTCTGACCTTATCTCCCTCAGGGGCACCATGCCCTCGATGTGGGTCTCGTCTATCTCGACGTACATGCTCCACTCGGTTATGCCGGAGATGGCGCCGTCGAATTCCTGGCCTATCTTGTCCTTCATGAACTCGATGAGCTTGTACTTGGTGCTTGAGCGCTCTGCGTCGGCAGCCACAAGCTCACGCTCGGATGCGTGCTTGCACTCCTGCTCGTACTTGTCCTGCTTCTGGGTGGGCGCACCGTCGAGGTACATCGCCAGGAGCCTGTGGACCATGAGGTCGGGGTAGCGGCGTATGGGTGAGGTGAAATGCGTGTAGAACTTGAAGGCGAGGCCGTAGTGGCCTATGTTGTCGGTGCTGTAGATGGCCTTGGCCATGGCGCGCAGGGCCAGGTTCTCGAATGCCGCGAACTCGGGCTTGCCCTTTGCCTGGTCAAGCAGGTGGGCAATCTCTCCCGTGGCGCCCTTGGCGTTGAGCTTTGCGGCGTCCATCTTGTATCCGAAGCCCTTTGCGAAGACCTTCAGGCCCTGGAGCTTGAGGTCGTTGGGCTCGCCGTGGACACGGTATACGAAGGTCTTGGCGTTCTTCTGGGGCACTCCGCTCATCTGGCCGCCGGTGGCTATGAACTCAGCCACGGTGCGGTTGGCCAGGAGCATGAACTCCTCGATGAGGAAGTTGGCCTCCTTGCTTATTCTCTGATATACGCGCAGCGGCTTGCCGTTCTCGTCGCACTCGACCTTCATCTCGGGCCTCTCGAAGCTTATGGCTCCGGCCTTCTCACGCTTTGCCTTGAGTATCCTTGCCAGGGCATCCAGCTTCAGGATGGCATCCTGCAGATCATTCTTTGCCTCCTGCGAATCTATCACTTCCTGAGCCTGTTCGTATGCCATTCTGGCGTTGGAACAAATGATTGTCCTGCCTATCCAGCGGCTCTTGATGTCGCCCTTGGGCGTCATCTCGAACACTGCCGAGAAGGTGAGCTTGTCCTCGTCCTGCCTCAGGGAGCAGAGCTTGTTGCAGAGCTTCTCGGGGAGCATGGGCACGGTGCGGTCGACGAGATATACTGATGTGCCGCGGGCCTGGGCCTCCTTGTCGACGGGGCTGCCGGGCTTCACATACCATGACACGTCGGCGATGTGCACGCCCACCTCGTAGTTGCCGTTCTGGAGCTGCTTGAATGAAAGTGCGTCGTCAAAGTCCTTGGCGTCGGCAGGGTCGATGGTGAAGGTGAGGACGTCGCGGAAGTCCTTGCGTCCCTTGAGGTCCTCCTTGGTGATCTCCTCTGAGATTGAGTCGGCTGCGTTCTCGACCTCGGGCTCGAACCTGTAGGGAAGGCCGAACTCGGCCAGGATGGCGTGCATCTCGGTCTCGTTGGCTCCGGGCTCGCCCAGAATGTCGATGAGGTGGCCTGTGGGGCAGGGC
Organism: Bacteroidales bacterium; assembly: GCA_024401745.1. Classification (GTDB taxonomy): domain Bacteria; phylum Bacteroidota; class Bacteroidia; order Bacteroidales; family UBA932; genus Cryptobacteroides. The sequence continues at coordinate 60,034 of JAKSKK010000005.1, read as the reverse complement.
TCCTTGCGGTTCCAGCCGTCGATCACGGCAGACACCTTCATGCCGGGCTTGCCGCCCATGTCGATGGCCTGCTGCTGGTCGATGACTATGTCGTAAGGCATGAACTTGCTCTGCATCAGCACCCAAGCCTGGGCGCCGACGAAGTGCAGTATGCCCACGAAAGGCCTCGTGGAACGTTGAACTATCTCGATGACTTCACCTTCGCGGCGGTGCCCCTTTCCGACCTCGCGGGTGACGGCCACGCGGACCGTGTCGCCGTTCAGGGCCTGGCGGGTCTTGCTGGCCTTGACGAAGATATCCTCGTCCTGACCTTCCACCGTTACGAAAATGAATCCTTCACGCGTCATCTGCACAGTTCCTGTGAACTGTGGATGGACTTTTGGCTGTCTTTTGTTTCTTCTGTTCATAAACATACAAAGATAGCAAAAATTGGCGTATCTTTGTAAAAATATCCGACCTAATGATATCAGAAGAAGCATTGACTGCCGCAACCGTCCGGCTGTTTGACGAAATCGAATTCCAGGCAAAGCCTGAAGGGCTCTACGATCCGCTCAGGTACATGATCTCGATAGGGGGAAAGCGCATACGCCCGTCGCTGTGCCTGCTCAGCTATGCTCTGTTCAAGGACGAGCTCGGCCCTGAGGTTATGGAGCCCGCCGCCTCGCTGGAGGTCTTCCATACCTTCACCCTCATCCACGACGACATCATGGACCGTTCGCCCCTGCGCCGCGGTCAGGAGACCGTGTGGAAGAAGTGGTGCGAGGACACCGCGATACTCAGCGGCGACGTCATGCTCATCGACGCCTACAAGCGCATCGCCAAAGCGCCGAAAGCAGTGCTGGACAAGGCTCTGGAGCTGTTCTCAAAGACAGCTGCCGAGGTCTGCGACGGCCAGCAGTACGACATGGAGTTCGAGCAGGTGGACCGCGTGCCGATGTGCGACTACGAGAAGATGATAGGCCTCAAGACGGCCGTGCTCATTGCCTGCGCCGCGAAGATGGGCGCCCTCATAGCGGGTGCTTCCGAGCAGGAGTGCGAGGCTCTGTACCGCTACGGTTACGAGCTGGGAATGGCGTTCCAGGTGGCCGACGACCTGCTTGACGCGTACGGCGACCAGGCCGTGTTCGGGAAGCCCATCGGAGGCGACATCCTGAACGAGAAGAAGAGCTGGCTGACGGTGCGCGCACTCGAGAAGACCGGCGACCCTGAAGGCTTCCTGAAGGTGTTCACCGCCAAGGCTGAAACGAAGGAGGAATGTGCCGCCAAGATATTGGCAGTGAAGAAGATGTACGATTCTATGAATGTTCCCGAAGATGCCCGCGCCGAGATAGTCAGATACTCAGCAAAGGCACTCGAGGCCGTGTCCGGCCTGAGCCTTTCAGATGACAGGATGGCCGCCCTCCGCAACTTCGCGGAGAAGCTGGTCGGCCGCGCAAAATAGCATGGAGGCTGTAGTAGTAAGGAACGCCGGCAGCCACTTCGAGCTGAGCGCATTGCCGCAGTGGAACCCTTTCCCTGCGGTGCTGCGTGGCAAGGTGCGTCTTGCCGCCGGAAAGTCGACCAACCCGGTCGCCGTGGGCGACAGGGTGATTTACGAGCTTGACGGTCCTGTGGCCGACGAGAAGCATCCTGCAGTCATCAAGGAGATCCTGCCTCGTTCGAACTACCTCATCCGCCGTTCCACGAACCTCAGCCGCAGCTGCCATGTAATAGCATCGAACCTTGACCGCGCCATAATCGTGGTGAGCCTGTATTTCCCTGAGATAAAGCTGCCTTTCCTCGACAGGATACTGGTCACCTGCGAGGTTTACAAGGTCCCAGTGACCATAGTCCTGAACAAGGTCGACATGTACAGGGAGGAGGATCCCGAGAGCGTCGAGGCCTTCTGCAGCATATACCGCAGCGCCGGCTACGAAGTCATCCAGACATCTGCGGTGACGGGAGAGGGAATCGACCGTCTGCGTGAGCTGTGCAGCGGTGGAGTGAACCTTCTGAGCGGCGAGTCCGGGGTAGGCAAGTCCTCGATAGTCAAGGCTTTGGACCCTTCGCTGAACCCCAGGACCGGCAACATCAGCGAGGCGCATCTGCAGGGCAAGCACACCACTTCACTGTACGAGATGTACCCCTTGAGCAGCGGCGGATTCATAGTCGACACGCCGGGCCTCAGGGGCTTCGGGCTCGTCGATCTTGAGAAGGAGGAGATAGGGAAGTACTTCCCTGAAATGCTGCGTGTGGCCGACGACTGCCGCTTTGTCCCATGCACCCATACCCACGAGCCCGACTGTGCCGTGAAGGCCGCCCTGGAGCGTGGAGAAATCAGTCCCGACAGGTACAATTCCTACCTTGGAATGCTGGAGGAAGACAAGAAATTCCGTTAGAGATGAAGATAATATTCGCAACTGGAAACAAAGGCAAGCTCCGTGAGGCTCAGGAGATTCTGGGCTCAGGATACGAACTTGCCACACCCGCCGACTTCGGCATCTTCGAGGACATCGAGGAGACCGGCGAAACCCTTAAGGAGAACAGCCTCATCAAGGCGCAGTATCTGTGGGACCGCACCCATCTGCCCTGCTTCGCCGACGACACAGGCCTTGAGGTCGACGCGCTTGACGGCGCTCCCGGCGTGCATACGGCCCGTTATGCCGCTCTCGTTGCTGAGAGCGAAGGCAGGAGCACCGAGGGTAAGGACCACAACTTCTCCGCCAACATGGACACCCTGCTTGAGAAGATAGCCGAAAAAGGCCCCTGCGCTGCCCGTACGGCACGTTTCCACAGCGTCGTGACGCTCATCGTGGACGGTGAGCCGCATTACTTCGACGGCGTGCTGGAAGGCAGCATCGCCCATGAGAAGGCAGGCTGCGGCGGCTTCGGATACGACCCCGTGTTCGTGGCCTGCGAGTACCCCGACCGTACCGTCGCCGAGATTCCTGAAGAGACCAAGAACGCCATCTCGCACCGAGGAAAGGCTCTTCGTGCGATGGCAGCTTACCTGAAAGAGAATGAATAGGAATGAACTGGAAATAATGGCTCCCGCGGGCAATTTCGAGTGCCTGCAGGCCGCAATACAAGGCGGCGCCGATTCCGTGTATTTCGGAGTTGGCCGCCTGAACATGCGCTCGCATTCTGCGAACAATTTCGCTCCCGAGGACCTCAAGGAAGTGGTCCGCATCTGCCGTGAGGCAGGGGTGAAGAGCTACATGACGCTCAACATCGTGCTCTATCCCGAGGACTTGGAGCCCATGCGCGAGGCCCTGGACGCCGCAAAGGAGGCAGGGGTCGACGCAATCATCGCCTCCGACATGGCCGCCATCATGTACTGCCGCCAGAAGGGGCTGGAGGTGCACATCTCCACACAGCTCAGCATATCCAACGTGGAGGCCCTGCGTTTCTATGCGCAGTTCGCTGACGTAGTGGTACTTGCACGCGAGCTCAACCTCGATCAGGTAAAGGAGATATACGAGGCCGTGGTGAACGAGAGGATATGCGGTCCGTCCGGGAATCTGGTGCGCATCGAGATGTTCGCTCACGGCGCGCTGTGCATGGCCATAAGCGGCAAGTGCTACCTCAGCCTGCATGCCTACGGCGCTTCTGCCAACAGGGGTTCCTGCTTCCAGATCTGCCGCCGCGGATACGAGGTCACCGACCTCGAGACGGGCAATCAGCTGCATGTCGACAACAAGTACATCATGTCGCCTAAGGACCTGTGTACCATAGAGTTCATGCAGAGGATCATAGACTCCGGCGTCAAGGTCTTCAAGATCGAGGGCCGCGCCCGCAGCGCCGAGTACGTGAAGCGTTGCGCCGAGTGCTACCGCAAGGCTGCCGATGCCGTGTGCGACGGCAACTACACTCCCGAGATGGCTTCGGAGCTCAAGGCCCGCCTTGCCGAGGTGTTCAACCGCGGTTTCTGGGACGGCTACTACCAGGGAGCATACCTTGGCCAGTGGAGCGACGTGTACGGCTCACAGAGCACCCGCCGCAAGGTGTATGTGGGCAAGGTCACGAACTGGTTCGACCGCATCGGCGTGGCCGAGTTCTCGGTCGAGACAAGGCCTCTGAACCTTGGCGACAGCGTCATGGTGATAGGCGCCACGACGGGCGTAGTGGAGTTCACCGTGGAGGATATGAGAGTGAATCTGAAGCCTGCCCAGCAGGCCCCGAAAGGCATACGCTGCTCGGTTGCTGTAGACCCTTCGATCTGCCCTGACCGCCGCCTCCGCAGAGGCGACAAGGTGTTTGTCTGGGAATCAGTCTAATCCGTTGATCATCACCGGCTCCGCATCGGGGTCGAACGTTTCCTCGGGCTCGTTGAAAGGCTCGAGGAAAGGGTTGTTCGTACGCTCGTGGCCGATGGTCGACGAGGGGCCGTGGCCGGGGTAGAAACGGATGTCGGGATCGAGGACTATGAGCTTGTTCATGATGCTCAGGATCTCCTGGTCATAGTCGGAATTCAGGAGGTCGGTGCGGCCTATCGTGCCCGCGAAGAGAGTGTCTCCTGTGAACATCAGCTTCTCCTCCCTGTCGAGGTAGCAGACGGCGCCGGGAGCGTGTCCCGGGGTGCTGATGACCTCGAACGAGAACCCTGCGGCGGCTATGGTCTGACCCTCTCTGGCCGGAGTGTAGCTGAAATCAGTGTCGGGGACCGACAGACCCAGACGCCCTATCATCTCCCTGTTGTAGATGAACGAAGGCTCCTCCTCCGGATCCATGTACACGGGTATTCCGAAGCGCTCCTGGACCTTCTTCACGCCGAAGATATGGTCGAAATGTGCATGGGTGAGAAGCACGGCTTCGGGCTTGAGCCCGTTTTCCTCGATGAAGGCGAAGAACTCGCGTTCTTCCTCCGGGCTGTAGAACCCCGGGTCTATCACCACGCAGGCCGGACCTTCCTTCCACGCCAGCATTGCACGTTCCTGAAAGATATTGAAGGAGAATTGCTTTATCTGAGCCATTTCTTGAATTATTGGGTTGGCAAAATTACAAAACAATTGTTAATTTTGTAGGATTAGTCACGAAAACGCTCAATGCACATAGGAATAGCAGGAAATATCGGTTGCGGCAAGACGACCCTTACCCGCAAGCTAGCAGAACATTACGGCTGGACACCAAAGTACGAAGCCGTCACCTACAACCCATATCTGGAAGATTATTACAAGGACATTCCCCGCTGGTCCTACAACCTTGAAACATATTTCCTTGCCCAGCGTTTCAAGGATGTGCTCGAGATATCCAAGTCTGACGACGTCATAGTGCAGGACCGCACCCTCCTCGAAGGCGTGCACATCTTCGTTGCCAACAACCTCGAGCAGGGCAACCTCAGCCAGAGGGACTATGACACCTACATGCAGCTCTTCGATCTCATGATGACCATGGTCGGCCCTCCCGACCTGCTCATCTACCTGCGCTCCAGCGTGCCTCATCTGGTGTCTCAGATCCAGAAGCGCGGCCGTGAATACGAGCAGAGCATCAAGCTCGACTACCTGCAGGGCCTGAACCGCCATTACGAGGAGTGGATTGCCTCTTACGAGGGCAATCTGCTGGTAATAGAGGCCGACGAGCTCGATTTCGAGAACAGACCCGAAGATTTTGCACTGATTACCGACAAGATAGACGCTCAATTGTTCGGTCTATTCAAATAATTGTTATTTTTGTAAGATTAAACGAATAAAGACATGCATATTGCGATAGCAGGAAATATCGGAAGCGGCAAGACAACGCTCACAAAGATGCTCGCTGCCCATTACGGTTGGATCCCCAAGTTCGAGTCAGTCGACTTCAATCCATATCTTTCAGATTTCTACAAGGACATGGAGCGCTGGTCTTTCAACCTGCAGATATATTTCCTGAACAAGCGCTTCAAGGATGTCGTCGACATCCACAAGACTGACGACATCATCATCCAGGACCGCACTATCTACGAGGATGCCCGCATATTTGCTCCCAACCTCCACGACATGGGCCTGATGAGCACCCGCGACTTCGAGAACTATTCCGACCTGTTCGACCTCATGATGTCGCTCGTGGGCATGCCTGACCTCCTTATCTACCTCAAGTCATCAATACCCAACCTGATATCCCAGATCCAGAAGCGCGGCCGTGAATATGAGCAGAGCATCAGCATCGAGTACCTCACCGGCCTCAACGAGAAATACGACAGCTGGATCAAGGACTACAAGGGAAACCTCCTGGTGATCGATGCCGACAACATCAAGTTCGGCAACCGTCCGGAGGATTTCGAGAAAGTCACTGACATGATCGAAGCCCAGATGTTCGGCCTTTTCCCTCCTCAGGACTAACTATCAGCAACATGCCAAACGAAAGACTGACGATTATCGGCTTCGTCGAAAAGTACGTCGCCCTCTATTCCGACAAGACATTCCTTCGTGAGAAGAAGAATGGAACATGGGAGGAGACGAGCTATGTCAAGACTCACAACAGCGGCCGCATGTACGGCGCAGGCTTCATGGCCCTCGGCCTCAGGAAAGGCGAGAAGGTGGCCCTGATCTCCGAAGGCCGCAACCAGTGGATTTATTCCGAGCTTGGAATCCTGTATGCCGGCGGCGTGAACGTGCCGCTTTCATTCAAGCTGGAGTCAGACCATGACCTCTGCTTCCGCATCAATCATTCCGACTCACGCTTCATCGTGGCTTCTGAGAGCCAGATAGAGAAGGTCCGCAGGGTCCTTCCCATGTGCCCCGCCATCGAGAAGGTCATCGTCCTTGACGACATCGAGCTCAAGGAGAACGAGATTTCTGCCGCTGAGCTGGTGGCTCTCGGTCAGGAGTTCAGCGCCGCCAACCCGGGCGCCCTCGACGAGAGGATGGCTTCCGTCGGCCCTGACGACTACGCGAACATCAGCTACACATCAGGCACCACTGCCGATCCCAAGGGCATACTGCTCACGCACCGCAACTACACTGCCAACATCGAGCAGTGCCATTCCGTAGTGTCAGTCGACGAAGACGACGTGATGCTCATCATCCTGCCTCTCGACCACTGCTTCGCACACGTGGCCGGCTTCTACTTCATGATGAGCTCCGGCGGCAGCATCGCCACCGTGCCCGGCGGCAAGAACGCCATCACCATGCTCAAGAACATCCCCATTGCCATCAATGAGGTCCGTCCGCATGTGATGCTTTCAGTGCCCGCCATATCACGCAACTTCCGCAAGAACATCGAGTCAGGAATACGCAGGAAGGGTCCGAAGGTCGAGAAGATCTACAACTACGCCCTCCGGAACGCCATCCTGTACAACCGCGAATACTGGAACATGGGCCGTCCCCGCATCTTCATGTGGTGGAGGGGCCTGCTCAAGAAGGCATTCGACAAGATGATATTCAAGAGCGTCCGCGAGAACTTCGGCGGCCGCATGAAGTTCTTCATCGGCGGCGGCGCACTGCTCGACATCGAGCTCCAGCGCTACTTCTGCGCCATAGGAATGCCCATCTTCCAGGGCTACGGCCTCTCTGAGGCAACGCCCGTGATCTGTTCCAACGCCGGCGGTCACGCCCGCTTCGGCTCATCAGGCCGCACCGTGACCCCCATGGACATCAAGATATGCGACGAGGACGGCAACGAACTGCCTCACGGCACCACCGGCGAGATCGTCATCCGCGGCGAGAACGTCATGGCCGGCTACTGGAAGAACCCCGAGGCAACGGCCAAGACCATCATCGAAGGCTGGCTGCACACCGGCGACCGCGGCTATATCTGCGTCGACGACCCCCGCTTCCTGTACGTCACAGGCCGGTTCAAGAGCCTGCTCATATCTTCCGACGGTGAGAAGTACTCGCCCGAGGGCTTCGAGGACAGCCTTGCCGACGGCTCGAAGTACATCGACTCCGCAGTCCTGTACAACAACCAGAGCCCGTACACCGCAGTCGTCGTGGTTCCTGCAAAGAACATACTCCAGGACGCCGTCAAGAAGCAGGGCCTCGACCCTGATTCCGAGGAGGGACGCAAGGCCCAGCTCGCCATCATCCAGGGCGAGGTCGACTCCTACCGTGCCGGCGGTCGCCATGCCGGTCTCTTCCCCGAGAAGTGGCTTCCCGCCGCAATCGTGGTCGCAGACGAGCCCTTCACCGAGCAGAACGGAATGCTCAACACCACCTCGAAGATGGTGCGCCGCAACGTCGAGAAGCACTATGCCGACCGCATAGATTACGCCATGACGGCAGAGGGCAAGAACCTCTACAACCCGAAGAACATCGCTTCACTGTAAATTCTAATATCAACCAAATAACAAATTCAAAATGACACAGAAAAAAACTAACATGGTCGCTATCATCACGATGTGCTTCATCTTCGCGATGATTTCATTCGTGACCAACATGGCCGCTCCCTTCGGAAACATCTGGGGCAACAAGTTCGAGTGGTCAAAGATGATGGGTAACATGATGAACTTCGCAGCTTACCTCTTCATGGGTATTCCCGCAGGTAAGATGCTCATCAAGATAGGTTACAAGAAGACCACCCTCATCGCTCTTGCAGTAGGTTTCATCGGCATCTGCATCCAGTATCTCTCAAGCTTCGGCTTCCTCGGCAATGCAGCAGTCTATGTCTACCTCCTCGGTGCATTCGTATGCGGTTTCTGCGTATGTATGCTCAACACCGTTGTGAACCCCATGCTCAACATCCTCGGTGGCGGCGGCAACAAGGGTAACCAGTACATCCAGATCGGTGGTACCCTCAACTCACTCACCGGAACCCTTACTCCTCTTCTCGTAGGTGTGCTCATCGGTACCGTTACAGCCAACACCCAGATGAGCGACGTTGCTCCTCTGCTCTTCATCGCAATGGCAGTCTTCGCAATCTCATTCGTCATCATCAAGTTCGTCAACTTCCCCGAGCCCGCTCAGGAGCGCAATGCTACCGCTTACGAGCACAGTGCATGGAACTTCCGTCACTTCGTTCTCGGTGCACTCGCAATCTTCTTCTATGTAGGTATCGAGATCGGTATCCCCGCACAGGTGAACTTCTTCCTTGCTGACGCATCAGAGAAGGGCGCAGGCATCGCACTCAACGGTGCAGCCATCGGCGGCGCCATCGCAGCAATCTACTGGCTCCTCATGATGGTCGGCCGTGCAGCATCTTCAGCAATCTCAGGAAAGATCAGCACCCGTACCCAGATGATCTCAGTTTCAACTGTTGCCATCATCCTCGTGCTCATCGCCATCTTCGTTCCCAAGACCGTTACAGTCAACATGCCCGGTTACAGCGCAGGTGACGGTTTCGCAATGTTCCAGGTTCCTCTGAGCTGTCTCTTCCTCGTTCTCTGCGGTCTCTGCACATCAGTCATGTGGGGTGCAATCTTCAACCTCGCAGTCGAGGGTCTCGGCAAGTACACCGAGCAGGCTTCTGGTATCTTCATGACACTCGTTGTCGGTGGTGGAATCATGCCTCTCATCCAGAATGTCATTGCAAAGAACGCCGGCTACATGAACAGCTACTGGCTCGTCATCGCAATGCTCGCATACCTCCTCTTCTATGCAGTTGCAGGTTGCAAGAACGTTAACAAGGACATCCCTGTAGAATAATGGAGAAGCAGTTCGTTGTAGGTATCGATGTAGGAGGTCAGACCTCCAAGATCGGTGTTGTTGACGCACGCGGCGACGTCCTCGCCCAGACTGTCATCCGTTCAGACACATACGGTGCTGACGCTGACGCATTCCTCGACGCTCTCGCAGAGGCTGTCAAGAAGTGCATCAAGGAATCCGGCAAGGAAGGCCAGATCCGCGGTATCGGCGTAGGCGCTCCCAACGGTAACTACTATACCGGAGAGGTTGCATTCGCACCCAATCTCGCATGGGCTGCCAACCAGGCAGTCAAGTTTGCCGAGAAGCTTTCAGCAAGGACTGACGGCATTCCCGTATCCCTCACCAACGATGCAAACGCAGCAGCAGTGGGTGAAATGACATACGGCGCAGCACGCGGCATGAAGAACTTCATCATGATCACCCTCGGCACTGGTGTCGGCAGCGGTATCGTGATCGACGGAAAGGTCGTTTACGGAGCTGACGGATTCGCAGGCGAGCTCGGTCACGTGAACGTTGTCCGCAACAACGGACGCAGCTGCGGCTGCGGACGTCTTGGATGCCTCGAGGCTTACTGCTCAGCCATCGGCGTTGCACGCACTGCACGCGAGTGGCTCGAGATGAGCACCGAGCCTTCACTCCTCCGCGACTATGAGAACGTCACCTCAAAGGACGTCTACGATGCAGCCAAGGAAGGCGACGCTCTCGCTCTCAAGATCTTCGACTACACCGGAACCCTCCTCGGAAGGACTTTCGCAGACTTCATCGCATTCAGCGCACCTGAGGCAATCGTTCTCTTCGGTGGTCTGGCACGCAGCAAGGAATTCCTTGCAGGCCCCATCGAGAAGGCCATGAACGACAATGTCCTCAAGATCTGGAAGAACAAGGTGAAGCTCGTCTTCTCTTCTCTCAAGGAGTCAGATGCAGCCATCCTCGGAGCTTCAGCTCTTGCATGGGAACTATAGGAAACTTTTTTAATATTTAAACGCAATAATGAAAACAGCTAAATTTTTTGCAGCTCTTGTCCTGGGAATCGCAGCAGTGGCATGTGCACCCAAGGAGGCTGCAGTAGAGGGAGAGGACGGCGCAGCCATCGCTCCCAAGGAAATGACAGCCAAGGACTTCCTCCCTACCAAGGCAGAGAAGGACTCCGTAAGCTATCTTATGGGTATCAATTTCGGAAGCTTCATCAAGAACTATAACTTCGGTGACGACCTCAACTACTCTGAAATCGTAAAGGGTATCAAGGCCTTCGTCGCAGCTGAGGGAAACATGCGTGACCCTGAGTTCAACGAGCAGTTCAAGATCAACCCCGAGCTCATGAACGACGTATTCAACTCATACCTCGAGAAGCGTCATAACCTCGCTGTCTGTGAAAACAGGGAGAAGGAGGAGAAGTTCCTTGCAGAGAACAGGAAGAAGGACGGCGTAGAGGAGACTGAGTCAGGTCTTCAGTACAAGATCATCAATCCTGGTAACGACGTGAAGCCCGCAGCACAGGACACCGTATGGGTGAAGTACTGTGGCAAGCTTCTTGACGGAACCGTATTCGACGAGACAACTGAGGATGCTGAGCCCGTTCGCATGCAGCTCAACCGCGTCATCAAGGGTTGGACCGAGGGTCTTCAGCTCGTAGGAGAGGGTGGAGAGATCGAACTCTACATCCCTTCAAACCTCGCTTACGGCGAGCAGGGCAACCAGGCTATCGAGCCTAACAGCACCCTTATCTTCAATGTCAAGGTTGACAAGGTAGGCAAAGTTGCCGAATAGTCAGGACACATATCTGAGCATAGCGACTCCCTCTGAAGGCCTTTTCAAGGATCAGGGGAGCCGCTTTCTCGCTTTTGCCTATCCCGTTGAGACGGAGGCGGAAGTGAAGGAGATCCTTTCGCGCATACGGAAGGAATATCATGATGCCCGGCATCATTGCAGCGCATTCAGGCTTGGCCTGGACGGTGCTCAGTGGCGGGCTTCCGACGACGGGGAACCGGCCGGTTCCGCAGGTCGTCCTATTCTAGGGCAGATAGACTCCGCCGGTCTGTCTGACGTGCTGGTTGTGGTGGTGAGGTACTTCGGCGGAATCAAGCTTGGCATCCCGGGCCTCATACGGGCGTATAGGACCGCTACGGCTGACGCTCTTCAGAAAGCGGCCGTGACCGAGAAGATCGCAGGCTCCTGGTTCACCATAGGATTCGACTATGGCCAGATGCCGGGAGTCATGAAAGTGGTGAAGGATATGGACCTGCCGCAGCGCGGGCAGGACTTCGGCACCGAGTGTACGATGCAGGTGCGCGTAAGGCAAACTCTTAGGGAAGATTTCTTGGAAAAAATCGCCAAAGTGAGTAACTTTACGAAAGAATTGGAATAATCAATGGTTAGAATATGAGTAAAGTTCATGTATTCAATGCCGGTCCCTGTCTCCTCCCTCAGGTGGTATATGACAAGGCCGTAGAAGCTATCAAGGATTTCGCCGGCACCGGCGTATCCGTTCTTTCCATCTCTCATCGCACCAAGGAATGGGATGCCATCATGGATGACACCCGTGCCCTCTGGCGTGAACTCCTCAACATCCCCGAGGACTACGAGATCATCTTCCTCGGCGGTGGCGCAAGCCTCGAGTTCCTCTATGTCCCTATGAACTTCCTCGAGAAGAAGGCCGCATACCTCGACACCGGCGTGTGGGCCCACAAGGCATTCAAGGAGGCAAAGGGGCTCGGCAATGCAGTCGAGATCGCAAGCTCATCAGACAAGAACTACACCTACATCCCCAAGGGATACACCATCCCCGAGGATGCAGACTACTTCCATATCACAACAAACAACACCATCTACGGTACGGAGATCAAGACTGATATCGACAGCCCCGTTCCCCTTATCGCCGACATGTCGTCCGACATCATGAGCCGCCCCGTCGACGTGAGCAAGTACACCCTCATCTACGGTGGTGCGCAGAAGAACGTGGGCCCTGCCGGCGTTATCTTCGCCATCGTGAAGAAGGATGCCCTCGGAAAGGTCAGCCACTACATCCCCACCATGCTCGACTACCGCACTCATATCGACAAGGGATCGATGTTCAACACCCCTCCCGTGTTCTCCATCTACGTGATGCACGAGACCCTGAAGTGGATCAAGGACCTTGGCGGCGTGGAGGTTATGAACAAGATCAACGTCAAGAAGGCCGAGACCCTGTACGACGAGATAGACCGCAACTCCATGTTCGTGGGCACCGCCGTCAAGGAAGACCGCTCCATCATGAATGTCTGCTTCGTCATGGCTCCCGGCAAGGAGGAGTTCCAGGATGAGTTCCTCGCCTTTGCGAAGTCGAAGGGCATGATAGGAATCAAGGGCCATCGCAGCGTTGGCGGATTCCGCGCATCTCTGTACAATGCCTGCTCACAGGAGGACGTCGACGCCCTGGTTGCCTGCATGCAGGAGTTTGAAAAAATGCACGCATAGAAATGAAAGTACTTGTTGCTACACAGAAGCCCTTTGCTGCAGTTGCAGTCAAAGGAATAAAGGAGATAGTCGAGGCCGCCGGCTATGAGTTCGCTCTTCTCGAGAAATACGAGCAGACTTCCGAGCTCCTCGCCGCAGTTGCCGACGCCGATGCTCTCATAGTCCGTTCAGACAAGGTCACCGCCGAGGTGGTCGAGGCTGCGAAGAACCTTAAGATAGTGGTACGCGCGGGCGCAGGTTATGACAATCTCGACCTTGCAGCCTGCACGGCACACGGCGTGGTGGCCATGAACACTCCCGGCCAGAATTCCAATGCCGTGGCTGAGCTTGCAGTCGCCATGATGATATTCATGGCCCGCACTCAGTTCACTCCCGCCACAGGCTCCGAGATTCAGGGCAAGACAGTCGGCATCCAGGCATTCGGCAATGTCGGCCGTCTCGTAGGCAGGAAGGCCGCAGCCCTCGGTATGAAGGTCAAGGCCATCGATCCCTTCCTCACTCCCGAGCAGATCGTCGCTGGCGGTGCAGAGCCCGCAGAGAGCCTCGAGGCTCTCTATGCCGGCTGTGACTATGTTTCAATACATATCCCCGCAACTCCCCAGACCATCGGCAGCATAGGCTACGACCTCATCGCAAGCATGCCCAAGGGTGCCACGCTCATCAATACCGCCCGCAAGGAGGTCATTGACGAGGCAGGGCTCGCCAAGGCTCTCGAGGAGCGTCCCGACCTCAAGTACGCCGCCGACGTCGCTCCCGACAACATCGCCGAGCTGAAAGAGAAGTTCGGAACGAGAGTGTTCGCAACCCCCAAGAAGATGGGTGCCCAGACCGCCGAGGCCAACATCAACGCCGGTCTTGCAGCCGCAAAGCAGATAGTGTCCTTCCTCAAGGACGGATGCACCAGATTCCAGCTTAACAAGTAATGAACTGCAGATATAGAGTGACCCTGGCGGGCATTAAGGGCTTTTTCAGGGTGTATGACGTGAACGGCAGCAATTCGCTGTACACTTTCCATAAGCAGCTGAGGTCCGACCTCGAGTTCCCCGTTGACCAGCCCATCCTCTTCAAGGGGCTGGATGCCAACGGAAACGTGGTCGGCCGCTGGGCTCTGGTCGATCTTGGCAACGGCACGGTGGATCAGGTGAAGATAGCCGACACCGTGAAGCAGGGCGTGCAGAGCTTCGTGTACTTCTACGACATCGCTTCCAAGAAGAGCGTGATCATCACGCTTGAGGGAGAGGCCGAGAAGCACGTGCTCATACCCATGCTCGTCGAGAGCAAGGGCCCTGTCCCCCTGGAGTTCGAGAATGGCTACGTCGCATTCGAGGATCTTCCTGACGACAGGCGGCATCTTCCCGGAGAGCGCCGCAGCCTGATAGGGGATGACGAGGACCTGGATGATGAAGACGAGGACGATGAGGAGGATGAAGATTCCGACGAAGACGAGAAAGAAGAGATCATCTATGATGAAAATGAATAGCTAAAACGGGGTCGCCATGATTGGCGACCTTGTTTTTTTTACCAAAATTCATTATATTCGGGGTAGATAACCAACTAACTGACACTTATAACCATGGTACGAGTCAAACCATTTGCGGCAATCCGTCCGGCCAAGGGCCTCACTACAGAAGTGGCCGCACCTCCTTACGATGTACTGAATTCAGAGGAAGCCGCCGCAATGGCAGGCGAGAAGTCCCTCCTGCACATCACAAAGCCGGAGATAGACTTCAGCCCCATTGCTGGCGAGCATGAGCAGCGCACCTACGACAAGGCGGTCGAGAACTTCAGGCTCTGGCAGGAGCGTGGCTGGCTGGTGCGCGACTCCAAGCCCTGCTACTACGTGTACTCGCAGACCATGGACAAGCGTACCCAGTACGGTCTTGTGCTCTGTGCGCATACCGACGACTACACGAACGGCATAATCAAGAAGCACGAGCTGACGCGCAAGGACAAGGAGGATGACCGAATGATCCACGTGCGCATCCAGAACGCCAACATCGAGCCCGTGTTCTTCTCCTACAAAGACAACGCCGAGCTCAATGCCATAGTCGCAGCCACGGTGGCAAAGCCTTCGGAGTACAGGTTCACTGACGAGAACAAGTTCGGCCATGAGCTCTGGGTGATCGACGACGACGCCACGATTGCCCGCATCACTGAGATATTCACCAACGAGGTAGATGCCTTCTACGTAGCCGACGGCCACCACCGCACGGCAGCTGCAGCCCGCGTGGGCGCTGAGAAGAAGGCTCAGAACCCCAACCATACCGGCGACGAGGAATACAACTTCTTCATGGCCGTATGCTTCCCTGAGACGCATCTGAAGATACTGGACTACAACCGCGTGGTCAAGGACCTGAACGGATTCACCGAAGAGGATTTCCTGAAGGCTCTTGAGGAGGACTTCGAAGTCAGCCTCGCCACAAAGCCCCGCTGCGGCCGCCCTGCAAAGCCATATACGCCCGCAGGACTCCATAACTTCTCGATGTATCTCGGCAGCCGATGGTACAGCCTGAGCGCAAAGCCTGGCAGGTTCGACGACTCCGACCCCATCGGAGTGCTCGACGTGACCATCCTCAGCAATCTTGTGCTCGACAAGCTTCTCGGAATCAAGGACCTCCGCACTGACAAGCGCATTGATTTCGTAGGCGGAATCAGAGGCCTTGGCGAACTCCAGCGCCGTGTCGACAGCGGCGAGATGAAGCTTGCATTCGCCCTCTATCCCGTTTCGATGAGGCAGCTGATCAACATTGCCGACAGTGGCAAGATCATGCCTCCGAAGACGACATGGTTCGAGCCCAAGCTTCGTTCAGGACTTGCGATTCACACTTTGGACTAAACTGCAATGACCCCGGATCCCGTTCAGATTCACAAGACTCTCAAGGAGTTCTTCGGCTACGATGCATTCAAGGCTGACCAGGAGGCTATCATCAACCACCTGATCGGCGGCGGCGATGCGTTCGTGCTCATGCCTACAGGCGGTGGCAAGTCGCTCTGCTACCAGCTTCCGGCGCTTGTGATGGATGGTACCGCCATAGTCATCTCGCCCCTCATAGCGCTGATGAAGAACCAGGTGGACCTTCTGCGCGGCTTCGAGTCCGGAGCGGGCACAGGGAGCGTCGCACACTTCCTGAACTCGTCCTTGAGCAAGTATCAGATAGACGAGGTCCGTGCGGACCTTGTCGCCGGCAGGACGAAGATACTGTACGTGGCTCCCGAGTCCCTGACCAAGGAGGAGAACGTGCACATGCTACGCGGGGTCAGGATTTCATTCTACGCAATTGACGAGGCGCACTGCATCTCGGAGTGGGGCCATGACTTCCGGCCTGAGTACAGGCGCATACGCAACCTGGTGGAGCAGATTGGCAGGGCTCCCATAATCGCCCTGACCGCCACTGCCACCCCCAAGGTGCAGTCCGACATACTCAAGAACCTCGGCATACCCGACGCCAAGGTCTTCAAGTCCTCCTTCAACCGCCCCAACCTCTACTATGAGATAAGAGACAAGGTGGAGCCAGAGAAGGATATAATAAAGTACATACGCAGCAATCCCGGCAAGTCGGGCATCATCTACTGCCTCAGCCGCAAGAAGGTCGAGGAACTGGCCGAACTGCTTTGCATCAACGGCATAAAGGCAAGGCCGTATCATGCCGGCCTGGATGCCAAGGTGCGTGCCGAGAACCAGGATGCCTTCCTGATGGAGGAGATTCAGGTGATAGTGGCCACGATAGCCTTCGGCATGGGCATCGACAAGCCCGACGTGCGCTTCGTGATACACTACGACATTCCCAAGAGCATAGAGAGCTACTACCAGGAGACAGGCCGCGCCGGACGTGACGGGCAGGAGGGCATCTGCATAGCATACTACAGCTACAAGGACATCCAGAAGCTCGAGAAGTTCATGCAGGGCAAGCCCATCTCAGAGCAGGAGATCTCACGCCAGCTGCTGGGCGAGGTGGTCGCATACGCAGAGAGCAGCCAGTGCCGCAGGAAGCTGCTGCTCAACTACTTCGGCGAGGATTACCTCGAAGACGACTGCCACTGCTGCGACAACTGTCTGCACCCGAGGCAGACCTTCGACGGCAGGGAGGAGATGAAGCTCGTGATAGAGCTTATAGAGTCGCTGCCCGAGCACTTCAAGACAGACCATCTGGCCTGCATACTCGCAGGTGTGTCCAACGCTCTCATAAAGTCCTACAAGCACGACGAGCTGGAGTTCTTCGGCGCCGGCTCTGACCATACCGACAAGTTCTGGTGTACCGTGATCCATCAGGGCCTCACCCTGCATCTGCTTGGCAAGGAGATAGAGAGCTACGGCCTCATTTATGTGACCGACGAGGGCCGCAGATTCTTCAAGGAGCCGTTCGCCCTCGAACTGGTCGAGGACCGCAAGTTCTCCGACGGCACTGCCGACGATGACGACGACGACATGGCTGCCGCTGCGATGCACGGCGGCGGAGGAGACCCCGTGCTCCTCAGCATGCTGAAGGACCTGCGCAAGGACCTTGCAAGGCGCCTCAGGCTTCAGCCCTGGATACTGTTCGGCGACCCCGCACTCGAGGATATGTCGATACTCTATCCCATCACCCTGAACGAGCTCAAGAACTGTCAGGGCGTGGGCGAGGGCAAGGCCCGCAAGTTCGGCCCCGAGTTCGTGGCGCTGATTAAGAAATACGTCGATGAGAACGAGATAGAGAGGCCCGATGACTTCGTGCTCAAGTCCGCTCCGTCTAAGAGCAGCAACAAGCAGTTCATCATACAGAGCATAGACCGCCGCATGGAGCTCGAGGACATTGCCGATGCCCGCGGACTTGACATGGACGAGCTCATGAACGAGATAGAGGCCATCGTGGCTACCGGAACGCAGCTCAACCTTGACTATTACATCGAGGAAACCCTTGATGAAGACATAGTTGAGGAGATATATGACTATTTCAGGGAAGACGCCACTTCAGATTCGGTCCAGGAAGCTATCGATGAACTTGGTGCAGACTATGATGAGCTGGAAGTCAGGCTCGTTCGTATAAAATTCCTTTGCGAAATCGCCTCTTAAGTAGTACTTTTGTACTCTATGATTCCTCAGGAGACGGTAAATCTCATTCTGGACACTGCCCAGATTGCCGACGTGGTCAGCGACTACGTGACGCTCAAGCGCCGCGGAGCCAATCTTGTGGCATGCTGCCCGTTCCACAACGAGAAGACTCCGTCCTTCTACGTGTCCCCGGCCAAGGGCATATACAAGTGCTTCGGATGCGGAAAATCCGGCACGGCGGTGGGCTTTGTCATGGAGCAGGAACACTGCAGCTACGTCGATGCCCTGCGCTATCTGGCCCGCAGGTACAACATCGAGGTGCAGGAGCGTGAGGAGACTCCGGAAGAGATATCACGCCGCCAGCACAGCGAGAGCCTCCTGCTGGTGAGCGAGTTCGCCCAGAAGTTCTATGCCTCGCAGCTTTCCCAGCCGGGAGAGGGCATGAGCATAGGCCTTTCCTACTACCGCAGCCGCGGCATCGAGGATGCCACGATAGCGCGCTTCGGGCTCGGATGGGCCCCCAGAGGCCGCACTGCCCTCATCGATGCGGCACTTGCCGCCGGGTACAAGATCGAGTATCTGATCGACGCCGGTCTCGCGGTCGCAAGAGAGGATGGCGCCGTGGTCGACAAGTTCCACGAGAGGGTCATGTTCCCCATACATTCGGTCAGCGGACGCGTCGTGGCCTTCAGCGGCCGCACCCTTCATGCCGACAATCCCGCGAAGTATGTCAATTCTCCTGAGACCGAGATATACGTAAAGAGCCGCAACCTCCTTGGAATCTATTTCGCCAAGGCTGAGATAGCGCGGCTCGACAAGTGCATCCTCGTGGAGGGCAACGTCGACATGGTGATGATGCACCAGCTGGGAATCACCAACGTGGTGGCTTCCTGCGGCACATCCCTCACCGTGGAGCAGATACGCCTCATCCACAAGTTCACCCAGAACATCACCATAATGTACGACGGCGACTCCGCCGGAATACATGCCGCCTTGAGAGGCATAGACCTCATCCTTGCCGAGGGCATGAACGTGAAGATAGTCCTGCTTCCCGACGGAGAGGACCCCGATTCCTTCTCACGCAGCCATACTCTGGAGCAGGTGCAGGCATTCATCGCCGCCGGCGAGAAGGACTTCGTGATGTTCAAGACCGACCTTCTTCTCAACGAGGCCGCCGGCGACCCGCTCAAGAAGGCCAACCTCATCAACGACATAGCCGACACCATCTCCCGCATACCTGACCCTGTGAAGCGTTCGACCTACGTCGAGGCCACAGCACAGAAGTTCGGCATAGAGGCTCAGATACTATTCCAGAGGATATCCAAGGAGCGCAACGCCGCCGCGGCAGCTCCCGAGAGAGCCCAGCAGGTTCAGCAGGTACCGGTCGCCCAGCAGTCATGGGAGCCCGAGAACCGCACCCTGGCACTCGCAGAGCAGGACCTCCTGTCGTTCCTGCTCACGAACGGATGCGACGATCTGGAGTTCGAGAGCGACTCGCGCTACTACCTCGGTGACTCCGTGCCCAAGCCCACCGTGGCCGACTTCATACGCGAAGCCCTGGAAGGCGACGGCACCAGCTTCGCCAACTCGGTATACCGCAGGGCCTACGACGCCTTCATGCAGCTGTACGACGACGGCCTCGAGCAGGAGGACATCGTCAGGCGTCTGCTGGATTCCCCCGACCGCGACATGGCAGATGTGTGCGCGCTGCTATCCACCCAGAAGTACCAGTTGACGATAAGCGCCTTCGAGAACGCGCTGACCACCACCTCATCATGGCTGGTGGCCCAGGTGCCGAAGGCCATACTGATATACAACGAACGCCGTCTGCAGGACCGCATCGACGGCATACGCCGAAGCTTGAAGACCGCCTCCGAGCAGGAGACCCTGGAGCTCATGCAGCAGATGGTGAAGCTGCAGACCGCCCAGCGCAAGATCAAGCAGATGGCCGGAAGAGAAAAAACGATTTAGAAAGATATGGAAAAGAATTTCAAAAGAACACTCGTAACCTGTGCGCTGCCGTATGCCAACGGCCCCGTCCACATCGGACATCTTGCCGGAGTATATGTTCCGGCAGACATCTATGTGAGATATCTCAGGCTCAGGGGAGAGGAGGTGCTGTACGTCTGCGGCTCCGACGAGCACGGCGTTCCCATCACCATCAAGGCAAGGCAGCAGGGCTGCACGCCTCAGGACATCGTGGACAGATATCACGACATCATAGACAAGAGCTTCAAGGGCTTCGGAATCAATTTCGACGTTTACGGACGCACCTCGTCCGACGTGCATTCCAAGAATGCATCCGAGTTCTTCAGGAAACTCTATGACAAGGGCAAGTTCGTCACCCGCGAGAGCGAGCAGTACTACGACCCCGAGGCAAAGACCTTCCTTGCCGACCGCTACATCGTGGGCACCTGCCCCAAGTGCGGCGCCGAAGGAGCATACGGCGACCAGTGCGAGAAGTGCGGATGCAC
Organism: Bacteroidales bacterium; assembly: GCA_024401745.1. Classification (GTDB taxonomy): domain Bacteria; phylum Bacteroidota; class Bacteroidia; order Bacteroidales; family UBA932; genus Cryptobacteroides. Next base: position 39,542 of record JAKSKK010000005.1, on the reverse strand, counting down.
CCTCAGCCCCGAGGAGCTCATCAATCCCAAGAGCAAGCTCAGCGGCGCCGAGCCCATCAAGAAGAAGACCACCCACTGGTATCTTCCTCTCGAGCAGTACGAGCAGTGGCTCCGCGAGTGGATACTCGAGGGTCACAAGGAGTGGCGTCCGAACGTGTACGGACAGGTGAAGAGCTGGCTGGACGGCGGCCTGCAGCCCCGTGCCGTGACCCGCGACCTTGACTGGGGCGTTCCCGTACCCGTCGAGGGAGCCGAGGGCAAGGTCCTCTACGTGTGGTTCGATGCCCCCATCGGATACATCTCCAACACCATACAGCTGCTCCCCGACAGCTGGGAGAAGTGGTGGAAGTCAGAGGACACCAAGCTCGTGCACTTCATAGGAAAGGACAACATCGTGTTCCACTGCATAGTGTTCCCTTCAATGCTCAAGGCCTACGGCGACGGCTTCATCCTTCCCGAGAACGTGCCCGCCAACGAGTTCCTCAACCTCGAAGGCGACAAGATCTCGACCTCCAAGGGCTGGGCAGTATGGGCACACGAGTACCTTCAGGACTTCCCCGGAAAGGAGGACGTGCTCCGCTACGTGCTCACCGCGAACGCTCCTGAGACCAAGGACAACGACTTCAGCTGGAAGGACTTCCAGACCCGCAACAACTCCGAGCTCGTTGCCATCTTCGGCAACTTCGTGAACAGGGCCGTGGTCCTCACACACAAGTACTTCGGCGGCAAGACTCCCGCAGCAGGCGAGCTCCAGGACATCGACCGCGAGACACTCGCACAGGTTCCCGTCATCCGCGAGGCCATCGAGAAGAACATCGAGGCCTACAAGTTCCGTGAGGCTCTCCGCGAGGCCATGAACCTTGCCCGCCTCGGAAACAAGTACATATCCGACACCGAGCCCTGGAAGGTCGCAAAGACCGACATGGCTCGCACCGCAACCATCCTCAACGTATCGCTCCAGATATGCGCTGACCTCGCGATAGCATTCGAGCCCTTCACTCCCTTCGCTACCGAGCGCCTCCGCAGGATGCTCGACATCGCTCCCGCATGGGACGAGCTCGGAAAGGAGGACATCATCCCCGAGGGCCACGAACTCAAGCCCGCAGAGCTCCTCTTCGCCAAGATCGAGGATGCAGAGATCGACAGGCAGCTTGCCCGCCTGGATGCCATCCGCGCCGAGCGCGAGGCCGCAGCCAAGGCAGAGGCCGCAAAGCAGGTGGCTCCCCAGAAGGAGGAGTGCACGTTCGAGGACTTCGAGAAGATGGACATACGCACCGCTACCGTCCTTGAGGCAGAGCGCGTGCCCAAGACCGACAAACTTCTCAAGCTCACCATCGACACCGGCATCGACAAGCGCGTGATAGTTTCCGGAATCGCCGAGTACTATTCACCCGAGGACATGCTGGGCAAGCAGATATGCATTCTCGCCAACCTCAAGCCCCGCACCATACGCGGCATCGAGAGCCACGGCATGATACTCATGGCAAAGCAGGGCGATGGCAAGATGCGCTTCATCACCCCTCAGGAGGCACTCGTGAACGGTGCCCAGATAGGATAGGCTATTTCTTCCTGATGAGAGACAATCCGTCTTTGAGCGGAATCATGACGACCTCCACACGGGGGTCGTCTTTCATCATGTCGTTGAACGCCAGCAGTCCGCGTGTCTGAGCGTCCTGAGGCAGAGGATCGGCATGGACCTTCCCGCCGAGCATAACGTCGTCGGCTATGATGAGGCCACCCTGGCGGAGCAGGGGGAACACCAGTTCGAAGTATTCAGGGTATTCGCGCTTGTTCGCGTCGATGAACACGAGATCGTAGGTGCTGCCCGAGAGCGATGCGATGGTCTGGCGGGCGTCGCCTATGTGCAGGGTGATCATGTCCTGCACTCCTGCACGTTCCCAGCCCTCGCGCATGAGGTCCTCCAGTTCGTCGTTTATCTCCAGGGCGTCGATGTGGCCGCCTTCGGGGAGGCCGAGAGCCATGCATGCGGCGCTGTAGCCGGTGAATGACCCAATCTCGAGTATGTTCCTGGCTCCGGACAGCTCGACCAGCATCCTGAGCAGGCTGCCCTGGACCTTGCCGCTGAGCATCTGCGGATAGTTTGTGTGTATGCCGGTCTGCTTCTCAATCCAGTCCAGGGCCTCGGGGAGGGGACTGGTGTGCTCGCGGAGGTACTTATCTGACGATGATTCCATTGCGCTTCTCGAATTCCTTGGCTTCGTTGTCGGTGAAGTTTCTGTCGCTGGGCTGCTTGTAGCGCTGCTGCTCGAAGTTGAACAGCTCGTGGGTGTCGGCGCTGATGAGCATGCGGTAGCAGTTGCTCTTCTTCGTGATCTCCACGGGAGTGATAATTATGCCGCACACGGCGTCGGGAGTGCCTTCGTTCATTGCCTTGTCGGCGTCGCCGGGATTGAGATACACAGTCTTGCCCTTGAGCTGGTTGGTGCTGTACGACGACAGGCTCGCATATCCCACGATGTCGGACTCGACCGATGCCTCGGTGAAGTTCTGGAGCACGTCGAGTATCGCACCCAGGAAGCTGAATTCCTGCCCTGTGGATGCGCCGTCAGCGGCAAAGGGGATGCGTACCACCTCGAACGGGCGATGGAGCATGTCTGCATTCTCGTCGCCTCCTCGGGTGAGCTGCATGAATGCCACGCCTTCATCTATGACCAGGCTGAGGAAGAAGTAGCCGTTGTTGCCTTTGATGCGTGCGTATTCCTCTGAGGTGCAGAACTCGAACGGGGAGATTCTCCATCTCCTCATGACCTCTTCCTTGAATGTGATGGCCAGCAGCGATTCACCGTCAACGACCACTTTCGTGGTCTTTGTGGCGAAGTCCTCCATCCTTGCCTTTTTCGTATATACCTTTCCCTGCCCCCAGCAGAGAGCCGGGAGAATGGCCAGCAATGCTATCAAGATAAATTTTTTCATCAACGCAAAGTTACTGAATTATTTCATTAAATTTGTAGTCTATGTCAGAGTATGTAGTATCAGCCAGGAAGTACCGTCCGGACTCTTTCGAGTCGCTTGTAGGACAGGACAACATAGCGCAGACCCTCAAGAATTCCATTCTTCGCGGCCAGCTTGCGCACGCATATCTTTTCTGCGGCCCAAGAGGTGTAGGCAAAACCAGTGCCGCCCGCATTTTCGCAAAGACCATCAACTGCTCCAATCCCGGTGAGGACATGGAGCCCTGCGGCGAGTGCGAGAGCTGCCGTTCCTTCGCCGAGGGGCGCTCATACTGCATCCACGAGCTCGACGCCGCGTCCAACAACGGCGTTGACGACATCAAGGCCCTGATGGACAAGGTGCAGATCCCTCCTCAGGTGGGCAGGTACAGCGTGTATATCATAGACGAGGTGCACATGCTCAGCCAGGCGGCGTTCAACGCTTTCCTCAAGACTCTCGAGGAACCGCCCGCACATGCCATCTTCATTCTGGCCACCACCGAGAAGCACAAGATCATCCCGACCATCCTGAGCCGCTGCCAGACATACGACTTCAACCGCATCAGCGTGCCTGACATAGTCGGCAACCTGCGCGGCATCGCCACCAAGGAGAACATCAGCATCGACGATGAGTCGCTGCATGTGATCGCCCACAAGGCCGACGGCGCAATGCGCGACGCGCTCACGATCTTCGACCAGACCGTCGCCTTCTGCGGCACCGACATACACTACGACGACGTGATCCGCAACCTGAACGTGCTCGACTACGAGTACAGTTTCAAGCTTGTGGACGCCTTCCTGAACAAGGACCACGGCACGGCTCTGCTGACATTTGACGAGATACTTAACAAGGGGTTCAATGCCCTGCACTTCATATCGGCGCTCGGCTCTCACCTGCGTGACCTGCTGGTGAGCCGCACCGGGGGGCTCGAGAGTCTTCTGGACCTTCCGGACTCGCTGCGTGCGCGCTATCGTGAGCAGGCGTCGAAGTGTTCGCTCAAGTTCCTCTTCGACGGGCTGAACATAATCAGCCAGTGTGAGGCGGGATACCGCGCCAGCACCAACCAGCGTCTCCACATCGAGTTCGCCCTGATGAAGCTGTCATTCCTTTCAGGAATGCCTTTGACACCATCTGTTGAGGTCGGCACCTCTGTTTCCGACGCTAGCAGCTCACCCCTGCAGACGTCGGCTACGCCGACCCCACCTTCCGCTTCGCTTCAGGTCCCCCCTCTTATGCCGCCGAGGGTGGCACAGTCTGCAGGAGTGACTGCCGCGTCTGACACCGGAGGTGCTTCTGTGGTTCGTGAGCAGAGCGAACCGGGGGGCGTTACGGGGGCAGAGCCTGCTCCGCAGGCTGCGCCTATTATTGATGGAGGGGCGGACCCCTCCAAACCTCCCTGCCCTGCGGAACCTTCCCTCGAAGGTAAAGCTGCCGTAAGGCAGCCGGGGGGCGTTACGGGGGCGGAGCCCCTGTCAAAAGCCAACGGCGCAGCCGGCTTGGCGAAGCCAAAGCCGCGCGCTAGAACTCCCAAGACAGGCTTTAGCTTGTCTTTGGGCGCGCTCATGAACGATGACGAGGAGCCAATGATAGAGCTCGCGGCCGACGTTGCCGCAGAGCCTCAGGCAGCACCCGCGCTGCCCTCTGACGAAGCCGTTGCCGAGCAGTGGAAGGTCATGGCCGCGCAGCAGTCGCAGCCGCGTCTTGCCAACGCCCTCGCCGCATCGAAGCTCGAGTTCCGCGAGGAGGACGGCGTGAAGAACGTCGACTTCTACGTGACCAATGCCGCGCAGAAGAAGTGGATAGAGGAGAGGTGCCTGCGTCAGCTGGAGGGCACCATACAGCAGCTTACCGGCTGCAACAGGATCAGGCTCAACCCCGTCGTGACCCCCGAGGAGCAGCAGGAGAAGAAGATATATATGCCTCAGGAGCAGGCTCAGGACCTGATGAGCAGGAATGAGAACGTCAAGGCCTTCGTGGCCGAGTTTGGACTAGATATTTAAGTGATTATGAAGTTACGTTGCGAGAATCTTGTAAAGAAGTACGGAATCCGTACTGTGGTGAAGGGTGTCTCAATGGAGGTCAGCCAGGGCGAGATCGTCGGCTTCCTCGGGCCTAACGGTGCCGGAAAGACCACCAGCTTCTACATGATCACCGGCCAGATCGTCCCCAACGACGGACGGGTCTACCTTGACGACGAGGACATCACCGAGCTTCCTATGTACAAGCGTGCGCAGAAGGGAGTGGGCTACCTGCCCCAGGATGCTTCAGTGTTCCGCAAGCTCAGCGTCGAGGACAACATCCTCAGCGTTATGGAGATGAAGGGAATGTCCAAGGAGGAGTGTCACGAGCGTCTGGAGTCGCTCATCGACGAGTTCAACCTTTCGAAGGTGCGCAAGTCGCTGGGAATCCAGCTTTCTGGTGGAGAGAGGCGCCGCTGCGAGATTGCCCGCGCCCTTGCCATCGATCCCAAGTTCATCCTTCTTGACGAGCCTTTCGCGGGCGTCGACCCCATTGCCGTCGAGGATATCCAGTATATCATCGCGAAGCTCAAGTACAGGAACATCGGCGTGATCATCACCGACCACAACGTGGGTGAGACCCTCGCCATCACTGATCGCGCATATCTGCTCTACGAGGGCACCATCCTGCAGGAAGGCACGCCCGAATCGCTTGCTGCCGACGATGACGTCCGCACCAAGTACCTCGGTTCCGGATTTGTGCTGAAACGTTCAGTCTCCGTCCAGCGCGCTCAGGAAGAGCACGCCAGGAAACTGGCAGAGGCTGCCGACACTACATCACATAGTCTTTGACGTTCTGCTCCGATATCTCGGCATCTCCGAGAATCAGCAGACGCTCGACCACATTCCTCAGTTCGCGTATGTTACCGGGCCAAGACTTGGCCTGGAGGGCCTTCACTGCCGCTGCGCTGAACTTCTTGCCCGCCATGCCGCTCTCCTGACACAGCTGTGAGACGAAGTGGTCGATGAGTACGGGGATGTCGTCCTTGCGCTCGTCGAGCGACGGCACGTTGATCACGATGACGCTGAGTCGATGGTAGAGGTCCTCGCGGAAGTTGCCCTTCTCGATCTCCTCGCGCAGGTTCTTGTTGGTGGCGGCGACCACGCGCACATCCACCTCGATGTCCTTGTCGGAGCCCACCCTCGAGAGCTTCTTCTCCTGAAGGACGCGCAGCACCTTGGCCTGTGCGGCAAGGCTCATGTCGCCTATCTCGTCGAGGAAGAGCGTGCCTCCGTCGGCCTGCTCGAACTTGCCCTTGTGCTGCTTGATGGCAGAAGTGAACGAACCCTTCTCATGGCCGAACAGCTCGCTCTCGATGAGCTCGCTGGGGATGGCTGCGCAGTTCACCTCGATGTAGGGCATGGCGCTGCGGTTGCTCTGCTGGTGCAGGCTGCGGGCCACGAGCTCCTTGCCCGAGCCGTTGGGGCCGGTGATGAGCACCCTGGCGTCGGTGGCTGCTACCTTGTCTATCATCTCACGGATGTGTACCAGAGGAGCCGAGTTGCCTATCATGTCCTGGCCGTAGACCTTCTTCTTCAGGGTCTTGACGGTGGTTGTGAGGCTTGCCTTCTCGGTGGCGTTCTTGATGGTTATGAGTATTCTGTTGAGGTCCAGGGGCTTCTGGATGAAGTCGAAGGCGCCTTTCTTGATGCAGTCGACGGCGGTCTCGATGTCTCCGTGGCCTGATATCATGACCACCGGAGTGTCGGACCCTTCGGCAATGAGCTTGTCGAGAAACTCTATGCCGTCGAGGTTGGGCATCTTGATGTCGCAGAAAATGACGTCATACTTGTCCTTGCAGGCCATGTCGAGACCTATGGCGCCGTCTTCAGCCTTGTCGACGGTGTAGCCTTCGTCTGTAAGTATCTCTCCAAGGGAGTTGCGGATGGCCCGCTCGTCATCAACAATCAGTACTTTCATAATCTCATCTTTTCATTGTCTTGCAAAATTAACTTTTTATCTTTGTAAAGACAAGATATACAAATGAGAGTACCCGATATCATAATAGCCGTCGACGGCTATTCATCCACAGGCAAGAGCACATTCGCGAAGCTCGTTGCCAAGACCTTCGATTTCCTCTACCTCGACTCCGGCGCCATGTACCGTGGCGTGACGCTCTTCGCGCAGGAGCAGGGATACATAAATGACGCAAACGAGATCTCTCCCGCACTGGAGGCCGCCCTCGAGGGGCTTGACCTGCATTTCGAGAACGGCACCCAGCTGTTCATGGGGGAGCGCTGCGTGGAACCTTTCATCCGCAGCATGGCAGTGTCGAATCAGGTCAGCCCCGTGGCCGCAGTGCCCTGGGTGCGTGCCTGGGTGGACGACAGGCTGCACCGCTTCTCAGAGAAGGGCAGAGTGGTCATGGACGGCCGCGACATAGGCACGACCGTGTTCCCCAATGCCGAGCTCAAGGTGTTCATGGTGGCATCGGACCAGGTGCGTGCCCAGCGCAGGTTCGACGAACTTGCCGCCAAGGGCGATAATCCCGTGTTCGAGGACGTCCTGAAGAACCTTCTCGAGCGCGACTACATCGACTCCCACCGCGAGACTTCTCCTCTCGTGCAGGCTCCCGATGCCTTTGTGATGGACAACAGCGAGATGACCATGACTGAGGAGATTGCCTGGATACAGGGCGTGATCCAGGGTAAATTCGGCATTCTATGCTGAAGGTCGAGATAGACGCCAATGCCGGTTTCTGCGGGGGAGTGATACGTGCGATCACGACATCGGAGAAGTACCTCTCAACCAACGACAGACTGTATTCCCTCGGTGCCATAGTGCACAACGAGGAGGAACTGTCGCGTCTTGGCGCGCTTGGCCTGGTGCCGGTCGCATCGGTCACGGAAGTGCCTGAGGGTGAGCCGGTCCTGGTGCGTGCACATGGCGTTCCGCCGCAAGTGTACGAAGATGCCCGGGGCCGTGGGCTGCAGGTGATAGACTGCACCTGCCCCGTGGTGCTCAAGCTCCAGAAAGACATACGCGAGGCCTCAGGGCAGATAATCATATTCGGCAAGGTCGGCCATCCTGAAGTCCTTGGCCTGGTGGGCCAGGTCGGCGGCAGGGCGGTCGTGGTCGAGAACCTCGGCCAGCTCAAGGAGTGCGTGGCGGGCGGAAGCGTGAGCACGGCCGCTGACACCGAGCTCTTCTCACAGACAACCAAGAGCCCCGTGGAATATGAGGAGCTCATAGCGTGGCTGAGCGCGCAGATGACCGGGACGCTGAAGGTCCACAGGACGATATGCTCCCAGGTGGCGTCGCGCCACAGGCTTCTCTCCGAGTTCGCCGAGAATCACGATGTGATAGTGTTCGTGTCCGGCAAGACCAGTTCGAACGGGAAGGTGCTCAGGGACCTCTGCCTAAGCTGCAATCCCAGGACCTATCACGTGAGCTCACCCGAGGGCTTGGATCCGTCATGGTTCCGCCCGGGCGACACCGTTGGCGTTAGCGGGGCCACCTCCACGCCTAAGTGGTTGCTGGAAAGGGTGTCCGCCGCAATAGAAAATTTGCATTAGTGACTGCATTTTTTTACCTTTGTGGCGCTTTAAACTGACAAATAATCAATTAAGTATAAATTTTATGGCAACAACAGCTGATTTCAAAAACGGTCTTTATCTTAAGTTCAACGAGAAGCCTTGTATGATTGTATGGTTCCAGCACGTAAAACCTGGCAAGGGCCCTGCATTCGTGAAGACAAAGCTCCGCAACCTTGAGAACGGCCGTATCCTCGAGAATACTTTCACCGCCGGTGCAAAGATCGAGACCATCGAGGTTGAGCGTCGTCCCTACCAGTTCCTCTATGCAGAGGAGGACGGTTTCAACTTCATGCACGAAGAGACATACGAGCAGATCCTTCTCCCCAAGGACGTAGTAGAGAACTCTGACCTCATGAAGGAAGGACAGCATGTCGAGATGATGTTCGTAGTCGGTGAGGAAAGATGCCTTACCTGCGAGCTCCCTTCATACGTAACTCTTGAGGTCACCTATTCAGAGCCTGCAGTGAAGGGCAACACCGCTTCTACTTCAGCTCTCAAGGAGGTCACCCTCGAGACCGGTGCAAAGATCATGGTTCCCCTCTTCATCGAGACCGGAGACGTCATCACCGTCAACACCGCAGACCGCTCATACGGCCAGAGAGTATAACTCCCGCACACATACAGAAAAGCCGACTCCATGGAGCCGGTTTTTTGTTTTACAGTCTGTCTATCTTGATCTGCTGTATCTTGTAGGAATCGTCCTGGCAGATGACGAAGATCGTGACCATGAAGTTCTCGCCGCCTGCGTTCAGGTCGCCTATCAGGTATTTCATGTTGGCGCGGCCTGCCGTGTGGGTGATGTTGAAGCTGCGTGGGGTGTATGCCTCGAAGAAGGCCTTGAGGATCTGCTTCGACTGCGAGCGGCTGGCGTCGGCCGACCTTGAGATCACGGAGAGTTCGAGATTGTCGGCAAACCAGGCTGAAAGCGCCTCGTAGTTGCCCTGGGTCAGGTATTTCGCTATGGGCACGAACACGTCGTTGCCGTCTCCCGGAGTGGCTGCGCGGCCGTTCGCCGGAAGCAGCATTCCCAGAAGAAATGCGATGACTGCCAATGTTTTGAATCTCATTCTCATTTGTTAACTTTGCAAATATATGAAAATTTCGCTTATCACGGTAGGCAAGACCGATATCGCATGGGTGCGCCAGGGACTTGACATGTATGTGTCACGTCTCAAACATTATGCCCCGTTCGAGCTTGTGGAGATTCCCGAGCTCAAAAATGTGTCGGCCCTTTCCAAGGACCAGATAAAGCAGAAGGAGGGAGAGCTGATCCTGAAGCTGGTGAAGAATTCCGACGACCTGGTCCTGCTTGATGAGCATGGCCGCGAACTACGCTCCATTGAGTTCTCTAAGTATCTGGAAGACAAGATGATAGCTTCGGGGCGCGATATCGTCTTCGTGATAGGAGGAGCCTACGGCTTCAGCGCCGATGTGTACTCCAGGGCGAATGGAAAGATATCTTTGTCGAAAATGACCTTCTCGCACCAGATTGTGAGAACGATTTTTGCAGAGCAGTTGTACCGTGCATTCACCATCATGCGCGGTGAACCGTACCATCACGAATAGAAATGCGTAAGATCAGATTCTTCGATGTGCTGTCGTCCATGTTCGTCCTTGCGAGCGTGGTCCTGCTGGTGGTCGCCCTCAGCACCAACCGCAGCGCCGCCGACACTGACAATGCCGCCCGCAAGGTGCAGCGCAGGCTCGACCGGCGTCTGGAACTGCTCGACCGCTTCATAGCGAACGAGACCGAGAAGCTCCCTTCAGACATGGTGGTGTACCATTATGAAGGAGACAGTCTCAAGAACTGGAGAGGCCAGTTCTGCGTGTCGAACGACGACATCGAGGACAAGATATTCTTCGAGAGGCTCACCAATCCGCGTCAGACCTTCAAGTCTCCGCTCACGGATGTGAAGGACAGCCTCGAGTTCTTCAACTTCGGTCCCAAATGGTACCTGGCCAAGACAGTGCATCATGACGACGGTCTTGTGATAGCCGGCCTCGAGGTCATGGATACGGCCGACAACGTGAACGTAAACGGCGTCAACCGCCACCTGCATCTCGCCAACCGCTTCTCCATCAAGACTATCGACTGTTCCGGAGGAACGGCCGTCGTAGCCGGAGGCAGGCCGCAGTTCAAGGTGATGTATGACTCGATGACGACTCAGCCAGTGGCCGATGCCGGGCTCGTGTGGCTGGCATTCTCGCTGCTGCTGGTCGGCCTGTCGATCTTCCTGTGGAACAGGCGCACCTACGGCCGTTTCTTCGTGGTCACGCTGGTCAGCCTGCTGGCCATGCTCGCCATGTTCTTCTGGGGCCGTACCGTCCAGGGTGATGTGGCCGTGTTCTCGCCCGTGCTGTATGCGGGCGGACCGTTCTTCTATTCCCTTGGAGCCATAGTGCTCGCCAACTTCGAGATCCTCATCATGGTGGGAGCCCTCTTCCTTGTGCGGGAGGACCTCTACCACAAGATCAGGACAACCAGGGGAGCGATGATAGGGATTTCCATCTGCGTGCTGTCGATAGTGCTGATCGTGGTCTATGCTCACACGGCTCTGCGCAGCATCATCCTCAATTCCAACATAAACCTCGAGCTCTACAAGTTCTCGGAACTGAACGTGTGGTCTGCTGTGGTGTATGCGTCGTTCATGGCCATGCTGCTCAGCGTCCCGATGCTGATACAGATGCTGCAGCCCGCGCTGAGCCGTCTGTTCGGCCGGCATTTCGATGCCTTCAGCACGACCAACAGGGTGGTTATGGCGGCATTGCTGGCCCTGTATCTCGTGCTGCTCCCGGCCTTCCTTGGCTTCAGCAAGGAGCATGACAGGACAGAGGTGTGGTCCAACCGTCTGGCTATCGACCGCGACATCACGCTGGAGATGCAGCTGCGCCGCGCCGAGGCACAGATTGCCGAAGACTCGTTCATAGCCCCGCTGTCGATGTTCGAGGCGGCAGAGCTCACCATACGCAACCGAATCGCCGAGAACTATCTGAGCCGCATCAGCCAGAACTACGACATAAACGTCTATCTGCTCAATTCCGAGACCACACCCGAGAAGCTGGCCTTCGTGAACGACAAGCTGATAGGCGGCACCCCCATCTTCGAGGGCTCGAACTTCATGTTCATCGACACCGGTGCGGGCCACACGCGCTATGAGGGCATCTTCATCTTCATGGTCGAGGGCGCCGGCCTGTCCCGCATGATGGTCGAGGTCGACCAGACCTCAGCCCGCCGCAAGCAGGGCTATGCCACCATCCTGGACATGACCCCTCCCGGCAGGGTGAGCGTGCCTCATTGGTACTCCTACGCACGATACGACGGCGATGAGCTCAAGGTATTCAACGGCAGCTATGCCTATCCTACCGTCCTTGAACCGAAGCTCAACGACAACATATACAGTGGCCGTGTCGAGACCGTGAAGACCAACGGTCACGTGCACTTCATACACCTTGTGGCAGACCACGAGGCCGTGATAATCAGCCGACCCTCCGTGCGCGTGTTCAGCTATGCCATCGCCGGACTGCTCGTGGCTCTCGTGGCCTTCCTGCTCATGAGCATACTTACCCTGGACCGCAGGAAGCCGAGGGACATGTTCCAGCAGAACTACTACAAGACCAGGATCACCTGGGTGCTGATGACTTCTCTCATCCTCACGCTGGTGGCAATGGCCCTTGTGAGCGTGCTCTTCGTGTACAGGCGCAACGAGTCCAACCTGCGGACCATCATGTCCGAGAAGATCAATTCCATCCAGTCGCTGGTGCAGACGGGCATCAAGGGCGCAAGCACCACCGAGGACCTGAACTCTCCCGACATGATGTACCTGCTTGAGCAGGTCGGCCTTACCTCGAACGGCGACCTGACGCTGTACTCGCCGTCAGGAAAGTTCCTGATGTCGACGGCTCAGGAAGTGTTCGCCAGAAGGTTCATGGGCTGCCGTATGAACGAGGATGCCTTTGACCAGATCATCCACGTCTGCAGGCGCTACTTCGTGCACAAGGAGAGGGCGGGCAGCCACAAGTTCTACTGCATGTACGCTCCTGTGTTCGGCGATACGGGAGACATCATAGCCATCATCGGTTCGCCATATACGGGCGGCGAGACCTACGAGTTCGAGCGTGACGCCGTGATGCATTCCATCACCATTCTGACGCTGTTCCTCATCCTGCTCATCCTCGGCCGCTTCTCGATCTCTACCATCCTCGACAGGATGTTCAAGCCCCTTAGCGAGATGGGCCGCAAGATGTCGCGCATGGACCTCGACGCCCTCGAGATGATCGATTACGACAGGGACGACGAGGTATCGACGCTGGTCGACGCCTACAACCGAATGGTGACCGAACTCTCGGAGAGTACCAGGAAGCTGGCACAGGCCGAGCGTGACAAGGCGTGGAGCGGCATGGCGCGTCAGGTGGCGCACGAGATCAAGAACCCGCTTACTCCCATGAAGCTGCAGATCCAGCGCATCATACGCCTCAAGCAGCGCGGCGACGAGAGCTGGCCGCAGAAGTTCGACGAGGCTTCGAAGGTGCTTCTCGACCATATCGACGTGCTCACCGAGACGGCGAACGAATTCTCAACCTTCGCCAAGCTGTACAGCGAGGAGCCTGTGAAGATCGACCTTGACAAGATGCTCCAGGAGGAGGTTGCGATGTTCGACAACCGCGACGACGTGAAGTTCGAATACATGGGCCTCAGCGGAGTCGAGGTCATGGGACCCAAGCCCCAGCTCACGCGCGTGTTCGTGAACCTGATTACAAATGCCGTGCAGGCGGTTTCCGAGAATGGCGGCGGGCATGTGCTCGTGAGTCTGAGGAACTCCAGCCAGGATGGCTTCTATGACATTGTGGTGGAGGATGACGGCCCGGGCGTTGCCCCCGAGAACATCGACAAGCTGTTCACCCCGAACTTCACCACCAAGAACAGCGGTTCCGGCCTTGGCCTCGCCATCTCCAGAAGTGCTCTGGAGCGCTGCGGCGCAACCATTTCCTACAGCAAGTCCTTCGCGCTGGGCGGCGCGTGCTTCACTATAAAGTATCCCGCCGGCTCTGAATAATGAAATCTGATAAGATATGAAGAGAAGACTTCTTCTGGCGGCATTGTTTTCCGCCCTTTCCGTTCTTGCAAACGCCGAGGAGCGCAATTACATCACCGGAGTCATGGGCTATGACCAGATACGGGAATGCCTCGTGCAGAACCAGGAATGGGTTCCGTACCCTGCGTACACCGACCGCGCCGGCTGGGATGCCCTCATGGGCAGCAACAAGGCCGCCGTCGTCGCAGCCGGCGAGAAATACCTCGACTACGAGTGGAAGGTCGTGACCATGAGCTCCTACCTTGAGTACGAGAGGTCCGGCAACCGCACTGTCATGGAATCCCCGTACGACTCCAACAACCGTGCAATCGCATGCCTGTTTGCCGCAGAGCTTGCCGAAGGCCAGGGCCGCTTCATCCCTCAGATAATCGACGGAGTGATCCATACCTGCGAAATGACCTCCTGGGCACTCTCCGCCCACATCGCCAGCCTCGGACCCGACCATAGGCCTCTTCCCTGGAAGGGCGACGCAACGCTTGAACTCCGTCAGGGTGACGTGTCTCAGATGTTCGCCTGGATCTACTACTATCTGCACGAGGAATTCGACAGGATCCACCCTGAAATCAGCCGCAGGATCAAGGCGGAGCTGGTCGAGAGGGAGCTGAACCCTTACCTCTGCGAAACGGAGTACTGGTGGATGGGCTTCGACCCCAGCTACGTGCTGAACAACTGGTGCCCCTGGTGCAATGCCAACGCGCTGCTCTGCTTCATGCTCGTTGAGGATGACCTCGGCCGCTATGCGCGCGGAGTCTGGAAGAGCATGTGGTCAGTCGACCAGTATCTCAACCGCATACAGGGCGACGGCGGAATAGAGGAAGGCCCTTCATACTGGGGACATTCGGCCGGACAGACATACGAGTACCTCTATGCGCTGTACCTTGCTACAGGCGGAAAGATCAACCTCTTCGACAACGAGCAGATCCGCGGCATGGGCGAGTACATCGTCAATTCATACGTGGGCAACGGCTGGGTGGTCAATTTTGCCGATGCGTCAGCACGCGGAGGCGCCGATGACCTCAGCCTCATATACCGCTACGGCAAGGCAATGGGCAGCGCCAGCATGATGGGCTATGCCGCACAGATGCAGAAGGAACGCCATACTGCGCCCCAGCCTGACTGGAACGTGTTCGGCTTCCTGGACGCGCTTTCAGTGCATGACGAGTTCTGCAACGCTCCGGGCGGCTATGAGGCCAGGGACTACGTCTGGTATCCCGAGACCGAGTTCCATTACGCGAAGGGGGAGAACGGACTCTTCCTTGCCGCAAAGGGTGGATACAACGACGAGAGCCACAACCACAATGACGTGGGCAACTTCATCCTCTATCTTGACAGCCGTCCGGTCATCGTCGACGTGGGTGTAGGCACCTATACCGCCAAGACCTTCTCTGCCCAGCGCTACGAGATATGGAGCATGCAGAGCAATTACCATAACCTTCCTCTGATCAACGGCGTTGCCCAGGTCAGCGGGGAGGAGTACAGGGCCGCCGACTCCAAGTCCACCAGGACTGCCTTCTCGACCAATATTGCCGGCGCCTATCCTGCAGAGGCGGCCGTCAGGAACTGGACCCGTTCATACAGTCTGAAGGGTCAGACGGTGACCGTGGCCGACAGTTTCGAGCTTCTTGAAGCCAGAGAGGCCAACCAGGTGAACTTCATGATATGGGGAGACGTGGATGCATCCCGTCCGGGAGTCGTCAGGATAGGCACCGGATCAAGGACCGTCGTGCTGAAATATGACGCCAAGGCACTCACCGCGTCAGTCGAGACCATCGCTCTTGACGACGGCAGGTTCACCAGCATCTGGGGTCCTGACGTCAAGAGGCTGACCCTCACCGCCACCAGACTCCAGAAAGCCGGATCTTACAGATACCTTATTTCAGCTGAATAATTTGTAGAACCTTCCCGCGAAGGCTGCGAAGCGCAGCGAGCCGGGGGGCGTTACGGGGGCAGAGCCCCCGTCAAAAGCCGTAGGCAAAAGTTTACTTTTGCCTGCAGTATATCTGAATAGGACAACCAGTAAGGTTGAAGTTTGCGCGCAGCTGATTCTCGAGGAAGCGCTTGTACGGATCCTTGATGTACTGCGGCAGGTTGCAGAAGAATGCGAATGCCGGGAACTTCGTAGGCAGCTGGGTGACGTACTTGATCTTGACGTACTTGCCCTTCCATGCAGGAGGAGGAGTCTCCTCGAGTATGGGCAGCAGAGCCTCGTTGAGGCGTGCTGTGGGTATCTTCTGCGAGTAGTTGGCATAGACCTCGGTGGCGGCGTCGAGCACGTTGGAGATGCGCTGCATCTTCACGACTGAAGTGAATATGATGGGAACGTCGTCGAAGGGAGCAATCCTTGAGCGCAGGCTCGCCTCATACTCCTTGAGCGTGTTGTTGTCCTTGATGAAGAGGTCCCACTTGTTGACTACCAGCACGCAGCCCTTGCGGTTCTTGATGATCAGGTTGAAGATGTTCATGTCCTGAGCCTCCATTCCGCTGGTGGCGTCTATCATCATAATGCAGATGTCGGCGTGCTCGATTGCACGGATGGAGCGCATCACTGAGTAGAACTCCAGGTCCTCGTGCACCTTCGACTTCTTGCGTATGCCGGCTGTGTCGACGAGCATGAACTCGTGGCCGAACTTGTTGTAGTGGGTCTCTATCGCGTCCCTGGTGGTTCCTGCCACGGGAGTCACGATGTTGCGGTCCTGGCCCAGCAGCGCGTTGGTGAGCGATGACTTGCCCACGTTAGGCTTGCCCACGATGGTGATTCGGGGTAGGTCCTTGTAAGGGTCGGCCTCGGCCTCCTTCTCCTCGGGGAGCACTGCCACGATGGCGTCCAGAAGGTCGCCGGTGCCGCTTCCGTTGGCTGCGGAGATGCCGTAGATCTCGCCCAGACCAAGTGAGTAGTACTGGTAGGCGTCGTACATCTTCTCGCCTGTGTCGACCTTGTTAACGCACAGCACCACGGGCTTCTTCGTGCGGCGGAGCACGTCGGCGATCTCGGCATCATAGTCGGTGACGTCAGTTCCGGCCTCTACCATGAAGAGTATGAGGTCGGCCTCGTCGATGGCGATCTGCACCTGCTCGCGGATGGCGGTCTCGAACACGTCGTCGGAGTTGGTGGTGTATCCGCCGGTGTCTACTACCGAGAATTCACGGCCGCACCATTCACAGCGGCCATAGTGGCGGTCGCGGGTTACGCCGGCTACATCATCGACAATTGCCTGCCTCATTCCCACGAGGCGGTTGAAAAGAGTGGACTTGCCTACATTAGGACGCCCTACTATCGCTACGAGTGCCATATAAACTGCAGTCTTTACAAGCGTCACTGTAATTACCGGTACAGTGTTTACCGTGAAGTGCGGCATCCTCGTCCTTGTAGCAGCGGATGCCGCGCTTTCTCATCTCCTCGTTGGACCCTACGTCGTATTTCGGGAACTCCTTCCTGCGGAAGATTATGTTGAAGCATAATCCGAACACGCAGAGGGCCACGGCGGCCAGGGTCACGAGAAACAGCTTCATATATTCCTACATCTCGAACTCGGTGCTTACCGGTTCGTAGTTGTAAACCTTGCGGATGATGTTGGCGAAGACGGGAGCCATTGATATGATCCTGATCTTCGGGTCGTTTGCCAGCTCGGGATGAGGGATGGTGTCTGTGATATAGACTTCCTCGAGGGCTGAGTTGTGGATCTTCTCGACGGCTGAGCCGGAGAGAACTCCGTGGCTTGCACATGCGCGGACGCTGAGTGCACCCATCTCCTTGAGGACGTCGGCAGCCTTGCAGAGTGTGCCTGCGGTGTCGATCATGTCGTCCACGATGAAGACGTTTTTGCCCTTCACCTCACCGATAGCGGTGATGCTTCCGACCACGTTGGCCCTTTCGCGGACCTTGTGGCAGATGATCATGGTGCAGTCCTGTGTCCTGGAGATGGCCTTTGCGAAGATGTTGGCCTTCTTTGCGCCGCCCATGTCAGGTGCTGCGATTGCAAGATTGTCCAGATGAAGGTTCTCGATCACGGGGATGAAGACCTTTGAAGCGTAGACGTGGTCAACGGGGATGTCGAAGAATCCCTGGATCTGCTCTGCGTGGAGGTCGCAGGTCATGACGCGGTCTGCGCCGGCTGCGGTGAGAAGGTTGGCTGCGAGCTTGGCTCCGATGGCAACGCGGGGCTTGTCCTTGCGGTCCTGGCGGGCCCATCCGAAGTAGGGCACTACGGCAATGACCTTGTCTGCAGAGGCTCTCTTTGCCGCGTCAATGGCGAGCAGGAGCTCCATCATGTTGTCTGCAGGCGGGAAGGTTGACTGGAGGATGAACGTGGTGGCACCACGTACGCTCTGCTCGAAGTGAGGCTGGAACTCGCCGTCCGAGAAGTGAAGAACCTTCATGTCTCCAAGGGAAAATTCTTTCTCGTCCTCCCGGATCGTAGCGTTCAGACTTTCTACTACTTTCTCTGCGAAGTCCCTGGAAGCGTCGCAGGTGAAAAGTTCCATTCGATGGCTGTGTAACATGTTAGTCTATTGTTGAGTTTCAAGTATCTGGGCAATGTATTCCAATATCTCCTCGCGGCCGGCTCCGCTCTCTGAAGAGCTGACGAGCATGGGTGGAAGCTCCTCCCATTCCTGCAGTATCTGCTCCTTTATCCTCTCGATCTGGGCGGCCAGGGCGTTGGGGCCCTTCTTGTCGCACTTTGTGAAGATGATCGCGAACGGAATCCTGTTCTCGCCAAGTTCTGCAAGGAAGTCAAGGTCAGTGGCGCCTATGTCGTGGCGCGAGTCGATAAGTACGAAGAGGAGCTGTAGCTCCTCGGAGTTGAAAATGTAGTCACTGACTACGGCCGCAAGCTCGGTGCGGCCCTTCTGCCCCATCTTGGCGTATCCATATCCCGGAAGATCGACGAGATACCAGCTGTCATTGATGATGAAGTGGTTTACAACCTTCGTCTTGCCGGGAGTTGCGGAGGTCATGGCCAGCCTGCCGTTGCGGCAGAGCATGTTTATCAGCGATGACTTCCCGACGTTGGAACGCCCGATGAACGCTACCTCGGGCAGGTGTCTCTTCGGCTTGTTCTGAACTCGTGTGCTGCTGCCTGCGAATTTTGCCTCTGAGATTTTCATACAATACCTTTCTAACTTAAAATGCGTGGCAAAGATAAGAATTCTTTGTTGATTTATGTGTATTTTTGTGGATATGGAAACAGAGTATGTAGAATTGATTCAGCTGCAGCTCCTTCTGAAAGAAGAAATCGAGGAGTCGCTCCCTGACAGAATGTGGGTGAGAGCCGAGATTTCGTCGCTTCAGGCCAGGGCCAACGGGCACTGCTATATGGAGCTGAGCCAGAGCCGTGAAGGGGAGGGGGTGATAGCAAAGGCAAGGGCCGTCGTATGGCGTGGGCGCTGGCAGATTCTGTCGCGCTGCTTCAAGGACGAGACCGGATCCGAGCTCAAGGCGGGAATCACCGTCCTGCTGCATGTGCAGGTAAGCTACAGCGAGCTGTACGGGCTCACCCTGGTGGTCGACGACCTCGATGCCGCATTCACCGTCGGAGAGGCCGAACTGCAGAAGCGCCGCACCATCGAAAAGCTCACGGAGGATGGCCTCATGGACAGGCAGAAGTCGCTGGAACCCAGTGCGTTGCCTTACAAGCTCGCGGTCGTCTCTGCACGCGACGCGGCAGGCTTCGGAGACTTCTGCCGCCACCTTGAGCAGAACGAGTACGGCTTCGCCTTCAGCGTGAATCTGTTCGAGGCCGCGATGCAGGGTGACGGTGCCCCGGAGTCAATCTCGGAGGCTCTCCAGAGCATTGAGGCCGAGGGCGGCTACGATGCCGTGCTCATCATGCGCGGCGGTGGTTCCGTGCTTGACCTTGCCTGCTTCGACGACTATGCGCTCTGCTTCGCGATCGCCAGCTGCCCCATTCCCGTGTACACCGCGATAGGTCACGACAGGGACTATCACGTGGCCGACATGGTGGCATACGACTTCGTAAAGACCCCCACTGCGCTGGCCGACCGTTTCATAGACGAGCTGGCGGCCGAGGACGAGCTCATCAGCTCCTTCAGCACCAGGCTGCGGCTGGCGTTCTCGAACAGGATTTCGCGCATGGAATCGGAGCTTGACATGCTCTATGCCCGCATCAGGAACGCCGACCCGAGGAACGTGCTCTCGAGGGGCTATTCGCTGGTCACCGACGCCCGCGGAGTGGTGCTCAAGTCGGCATCCGGCATAAAGCCGGGAGACACTGTGGGCGTGCGTTTCGCAGATGGCACGCTGAACTGTCTTGTGCTCCCTTCAGATTAGGTTGTTTCCCGAAAATACAGTATCTTTACAAGTTGATTATGAACGAAGATTTTGACTACGGAAAGGCAATGGCCGAACTCGAGAGAATAGCGGTGCAGGTAGAAGACCCTGCGACCGCGCTCGACGACGTGGACAAGCTCGTGAAGCGGTCCGCCGAGCTGGTCGATGCCTGCCGTGCGTATCTCAGGACAACCAGAGAGAAAGTATATGGCAATCAGGAAGATATATGAGACTGACCCTTGGCTTGAACCGTTCAAGGGAGCGATAGATGCCCGTCACGAGCACATCCTTGCCGACAGGAAGGCCATAGCCGGCGACGGCCGCCTGGCCGATGCCGTGAACAATCACCTGTACTACGGCCTGCATCACAGCGCATCCGGCTGGACGTTCCGCGAGTGGGCCCCCAATGCCACGAGGATATATCTGGTAGGCGACTTCAATAACTGGAAGCGCACGGAGTCATACGCCCTGAAGCCTGTCGGTAACGGCAGCTGGGAGATCACTCTGCCCGAATTCTTCCTCCATCACGGCGACCTCTACAAGCTTTTCATCGAATGGCCCGGAGGCGGCGCCGAGCGCCTGCCTTCGTATGCCACCAGAGTGGTGCAGAACCCCGAGACCAAGATATTCTCAGCCCAGGTGTGGGCTCCCGCAAAGCCCTACGAGTGGACTGCCCGCCGCCCCGGCAAGCGCCAGCATCCCCTCATCTACGAGTGCCACATAGGCATGAGCGGAGAGGAGGAGAAGGTTGCCAGCTTCGAGGAGTTCCGCACACAGGTGCTCCCGCGTGTGAAGGCCCTCGGGTACAACGTGCTGCAGATCATGGCGCTGCAGGAGCACCCGTACTACGGTTCCTTCGGGTACCAGGTTTCGAACTTCTACGCCCTCAGCAGCCGCTTCGGCACTCCCGAGGAGTTCAAGCACCTTGTCGACGACGCCCACCGCGCAGGAATCGCCGTCATAATGGACATCGTGCATTCGCACATGGTCAAGAACGAGGCCGAGGGCCTGAGCAGGTTCGACGGCCGTGAGGACATATATTTTTACAACGGCTGGCAGGGCCATCATCCCGCATGGGACAGCCGCTGCTTCGACTACGGCAAGAACGAGACGAAGTTCTTCCTCCTGTCGAACTGCAAGTTCTGGATGGAGGAGTACCACCTCGACGGATTCCGCTTCGACGGCGTGACCAGCATGCTCTACTGGGACCATGGTCTGGAGAAGGACTTCGGCGACTATGCGCTCTACTTCAACAAGGGCGTGGACGAGAATGCAGTGAGCTATCTGGCGCTTGCCAACATGCTCATCCATGAGATGAACCCCAACGCCCTCACCATAGCCGAGGACATGAGCGGAATGGCCGGCCTGGCCGCTCCCTTCAAGGCAGGCGGCATAGGCTTCGACTTCCGCATGGCCATGGGCATAGCGGACCACTGGATCAAGTGGATAAAGGAACTGTCAGACGAGCAGTGGAGCATGGGCTCTATGTGGTGGGAGCTGACCAACAAGAGGGCCGACGAGAACACCATCTCATACGCCGAGTGCCACGATCAGGCCCTGGTGGGCGACAAGACCATCATCTTCCGCCTCATCGACAAGGAAATGTACTTCCACATGGACAAGGCATCGCAGGACCTCACCGTGGAGCGCGGAATGGCCCTGCACAAGATGATACGCCTGGTGACCCTTGCCACGAACGGAGGCGGCTACCTCAATTTCATGGGCAATGAGTTCGGCCATCCCGAGTGGATAGACTTCCCCAGGGAGGGAAACGGCTGGTCCTTCAAGTATGCGCGCCGCCAGTGGAGCCTTGCCGACAACGGCCTGCTCCGGTACGGCCAGCTGCGTGATTTCGATTCGCGGATGATTCACTACGTGAGGTCCGAGAAGGTCCTCGAGGCCGCTCCCGTGCAACTTTATTGCGACGAGGAGAGGAAAGTTTTGATTTTCAGCCGCGGAAACACTATCTTTGCATTCAATTTCAATCCGGTAGCGTCCTACGAGAATTTCAGCTTCTGGGCACCCGACGGAGAGTATACCCTGGCCTTCGATTCAGACGAGGCCGAATTCGGGGGATTCTCCCGCCTCCAGAAGGACGAACGGCATTCCACAGTTAACCACAATTTAGCACTGTACCTGCCCAGCAGGTGCGCTATTGTATTGAAAAAAACGAAGTGATATATGGCATTTTTGAAATTCAACAAGTCTGAACTGGTGAACTTGGGATACTCTCTCAAGAGGGAGATCCTCGGTTCCAACAAGACCGGCGCCTATTGCAACACCACCATCATCGACTGCAATACCCGCCGCTATCACGGCTTCCTGGCCGTGACGCTCGACAGGTTCGGCGGAGACAGGTATCTGCTCCTTTCAGACGTGGATGAGACCCTGGTTGTGAACGGCAAGCAGTTCAATCTGGGAATCCACCGCTACGGCGACATCTATGAGCCCAGAGGCCATAAGTACATCGTCGACTTCGACGCCAATCCTGTTCCGCAGCTCACCTACAAGGTGGGCGAAATCGTCTTCAAGAAGAGCATCATGCTCTCCCAGGACAAGGATCAGGTGCTCCTGAAGTACGACCTTGTGGAGTCAAGCGCCCCCGTCACCCTGCGTCTGAGCCCGTTCCTCGCATTCAGGAACATCCACGCCCTCACGCATGAGAATCCCGAGGCCTGCACCAAAGGAGTCAGGATCGAGAACGGCATGGCGTACAGGATGTATGCCAACTTCCCCAACCTGAACCTGCAGCTCAGTTCAGCCGCCGCAACATACGTCGAGGATCCTCACTGGAACAAGGACATAACCTATTCCGACGAGTACCGCCGCGGCTTCGACTGCAAGGAGGACCTTCTGGTTCCCGGCCATTTCGAGGTCAAGCTCCGCCCCGGAACCTCCGTCGTCTTCTCGGCGTCTCTCACCGAGGAGGACCCTTCTGCATTCAAGCGCAAGTTCGATTCCTTCCTGAAGAAGAAGGGCACGGCCACCACGAACCACGACCAGCTTGCACGCTGCGCAAACCGACTCATAACTGACCACAACAACCGCAAGAAGATCAACGCCGGATTCACCTGGATGTACACCGGCCTCCTCCGCGAGACCCTCCAGGCACTGCCCGGCCTCACCCTCTACGGCCTCAATGACCCCGCCCAGTTCGAGGAGATACTCGACAACCTGATTGCTGACGAGCAGGAACGCCTTACCCGCCGCACCACCCAGGTCGAGGCTCCTCTGTACATGGCCAGCGTGCTCCAGGCCTACATCGACTTCGGAGCCGACCCCAGGAAGGTCTGGGCCAAGTACGGTGAGATCATCAAGGTGATACTCGAGAGCTATCTTCCCGGCGAGCGCGCCGAGGTTGCAATGCAGCCCAACGGCCTGCTGTGGGCGCAGATGGACGGCGTCGCCCTCAGCTGGATGAACGCATACATCGGCGGCCGCGCAGTCACCGAGCGTGCCGGCTACCAGGTCGAGACCAACGCATTCTGGTACAACAGCATCTGCTTCGCCATCGAGATGGAGAACAAGTACGGCTCGCCCAAGAGCCAGTTCGTTGCCAGGTGGACCCAGATCCGCGACCTCGTCAAGGCCAGCTACCAGCCCACGTTCTGGAACGAGCGCCGCGGCTGCCTTGCCGACTACGTCGACAACGAAGGCCAGAACATGGACATACGTCCCAACCAGCTGTATGCCCTCTGGGTCAAGTACTCTCCCATCGACGAGGAGCTTGCACCTTCCATCCTGCGCGTGATCGACAGCGAACTCGTAACATCCCGCGGCATCAGGACCCTCTCTCCCCGCGACGTCAAGTACAAGGGCGTATATGAGGGTACGCAGATCGACCGCGACCTTGCATATCATCAGGGCTGCACCCGCCCGTTCCTGCTCGAGCCTTACGTCGCCGTATGCTTCGACGTCAAGGGCCCTGCGTTCTGGAAGAAGGCCGAGTGGCTCATCGAGGGCTTCTTCGAGGACCTCAACAAGCACGGCGTGGGCGCATTCTCCGAGCTTTATGACGGAGATCCCCCTCACGAGCCCCACGGTGCCATATCGTCGGCGCTCAGCACTGCCGCCCTGCTTTCAGTTGAATACATGTTGGACAAATACAAGGAGGACAAGAAATGAGAGTTCTGATGTTCGGATGGGAGTTTCCTCCCCACATCGCAGGCGGTCTCGGAACAGCCTGCAAAGGAATAGTCGAAGGCCTTGCGCGCAATGACGTGCAGACCCTGTTCGTCATGCCCTCCGCCTCAGGCGACGAGGACCAGAGCTGCACCACCATCATCAACGCCAGCGACGTTGCCGTCGCACACGTGACCAGCACCGTCGACGAGTTCATCGACAAGGTCAAGTTCATCAACGTCGACTCCAACATCGTTCCCTACGTTGACCCCGAGGAGTATTTCGAGGCCATCGAGAAGATGAAGAAGGAGCAGCGTACCGAGACCACCATCGGCTTCGGCCAGAAGTTCAAGTTCTCAGGCAAGTACGGCGCCAACCTTCTCGAGGAGGTGAGCCGCTACGCCCAGGTGGGCGGCACCATCGCCATGCAGCACGACGGCGAGTTCGACGTCATCCACGCGCATGACTGGCTCACATACCTTGCAGGCATCGCCGCAAAGGAACTGACCGGCAAGCCCCTCGTCGTACACGTGCACGCCACCTCGTTCGACCGCGGTACCGACGACATGGTCGACTCCCGCGTATTCGCTATCGAGAAGCGCGGCATGGAGGCCGCTGACCGCGTGGTCACCGTATCCGACCTTACCAGGAACATTGTCATCAACAAATACGGCATCGATCCCGCGAAGGTAGTCACTGTGCACAACGCAGTGGACTTCAGCGGCCGCGAGAACCTTCAGGTCGAGAGGGGAGTCAAGGACAAGGTCGTGACCTTCCTTGGCCGCATCACCTTCCAGAAGGGTCCCGAGTATTTCATCGAGGCTGCCGCAAAGGTGCTCAAGCGTACGAAGAACGTCCGCTTCGTGATGGCCGGCAGCGGCGACATGATGCAGCGCGCCATCCGTCAGGTGGCACGTCTGGGCATATCAGACCGCTTCCACTTCACCGGATTCCTCCGCGGCCAGGAAGTGCAGAAGATGTTCGCCCTGTCCGACGTGTACATCATGCCTTCGGTTTCCGAGCCTTTCGGTATCTCTCCCCTTGAGGCGATGCGTTCCAACGTGCCTTCGATCATCTCGCACCAGTCAGGTGCTGCGGAGGTGCTCAAGTACGCCCTCAAGGTCGATTTCTGGGATGTCGACGCCATGGCCGACGACATCTACGCCCTGCTGCAGTATCCGGCACTTGCAGACTTTGCCACAAAGCAGGGATTCGACGAAGTCAACGAGCTCAAGTGGACAGGCGCCTGCGCAAAGCTCAAGAAAGTTTATGAATCAGTAATAAATCAATGATATGAAGAAGTCAATCTGTCTGTATTTCCAGGTACATCAGCCTACCAGGCTCCGTCTTTACAGGTTTTTTGATATCGGCAAGGACTCACATTACTACGACGACTTTGCCAACCGCACCATCCTCAAGAGGATAGCGCAGAAATGCTATCTGCCCATGAACGAGCTCCTTCTTGAGCAGATCAAGGAGCAGAAGGGCAAGTTCAAGGTTGCCTTCTCCATCAGCGGAACCGCCCTCGAGCAGTTCGACCGCTATGCACCGGAGGTGATCGACAGCTTCCGCGCCCTGGCCGAGACCGGCTGCGTGGAGTTCCTCTGCGAGACCTACTACCACTCTCTGGCCGCCCTTGGCTCAGAGGCTGAGTTCGAGCACCAGGTACTCAAGCACAAGACCGCCATCGAGCACTACTTCGGCGTGACTCCCAAGGCCTTCCGCAACACCGAGCTCATCTACTCTGACCAGATAGGTGCCAAGGTCCGCGACATGGGCTTCAAGACCATGCTTACCGAGGGTGCCCGTCACATCATGGGCTGGAAGAGCCCCAACTATGTATACAGCTGCGACTTCAGGAGCGACCTCAGCCTGCTCCTGCGCAACTACGGACTCTCTGACGACATCGCATTCCGCTTCTCAGACAGCGGCTGGCAGGGCTGGCCTCTTACCTCCGAGAAGTTCACCCAGTGGGCTTCTGAGGCAGAGGGCGACATCCTCAACCTCTTCATGGACTACGAGACCTTCGGCGAGCACCAGAGCGAGGATACCGGCATCTTCGACTTCATGAAGGCCCTTCCCAAGGCTGTCCTCGGCGGCGGATTCCAGTTCGTGACACCTTCTGAGGCTACCAGGAAGCTCAAGCCCGTGGCTGATCTTTCAGTTCCTCAGCCCATCTCATGGGCCGACGAGGAGCGCGACCTCAGCGCATGGCTCGGAAACGAGCTCCAGCAGGACGCATTCAACAAGCTCTACGGCCTCGAGGAGAAGCTCAGCATCCTCGCCGATCCCATGCTGTGGGCAGACTACGGCCATCTCCAGGAGAGCGATCACCTGTACTACATGTGCACCAAGTTCTTCTCAGACGGCGAGATACATCAGAGGTTCAACCCCTACGACACCCCTTACGAGGCATTCATCAACTACATGAACGTCCTCAGCGACTTCATCATAAGAGTAAACAACGCAATTGCAGAAAAACAATAGTATATGAACAGAAACGACATGGAAACCCCAGTGTGGAAAAGCGTGATGGTCACACGCCATCTCCCCGAGGAACTCACAGGACTTGAGACCCTGTGCAAGAACCTCTGGTGGTGCTGGAACGACAGTGCTAAGGCACTGTTCAAGACCGTCGACGCAGATCTTTGGCATAAGTCAGGCCACAATCCGATGGAGATATTGGACAAGGTGAGCCTCAAGAGATACAAGGAGCTTGCAAAGGACAGTGACTTCCTCTCACGCCTTGCGGCAGTGATGAAGGAATTCGAGCAGTACATGGCTCTCAAGTCAAAGCGTACCGAGCCTTCAGTAGGTTACTTCTGTATGGAGTACGGTCTTGACACCTCGCTCAAGATCTATTCAGGCGGTCTCGGCATCCTCGCCGGCGACTACCTCAAGGAGACCTCCGACATGAACGTGAACCTCGTTGCAGTCGGCCTTCTGTATCGCTATGGATATTTCACACAGCGCCTCACACCTCAGGGCAACCAGGTGGCAGAATATGACGCACAGGATTTCCTCAAGATTCCTGCAGAGCCCGTGCTCGACGAGAACGGTGACTGGCTCAGCGTAAGCATGCAGCTTCCCGGCCGTCAGATGCACGCACGCATCTGGAAGGTGGCAGTCGGCCGTACCGACCTATACCTCCTCGACACCGACTTCGAGGCCAACAGCCCCGAGGACCGTCAGGTGACCCATCAGCTCTATGGTGGCGACTGGGAGAACCGTCTGAAGCAGGAGATTCTCCTCGGCATCGGCGGCGTCCGCGCTCTCCGCGTGCTCGGCCTCAGCCCCACCATCTACCACTACAACGAGGGTCATGCCGCATTCGCAGGTCTCGAAAGACTCCGCGAGTACATGCAGGAAGGCAATCTTTCATACAACGAGGCAGTAGAGCTCGTACGCTCTTCAGGCCTCTTCACCACCCATACCCCCGTGCCCGCAGGACACGACGCCTTCTCTGAGGAGATGCTCGGCCGCTACCTCGGTCACTATCCCCAGCGCTTCGGCATCGACTGGCGTCAGATGATGCAGCTCGGCAAGGTGGATGCAGAGAACTACGACGAGAAGTTCTCGATGAGCATACTCGCAGCCAACCTTTCACAGAACGTGAACGGCGTGAGCATGCTGCACGGCAAGGTCAGCCAGGACATCTTCACCAACATGTATCCCGGTTATCTCCCCGAGGAGCTCTACATCAGCTACGTCACCAACGGTGTGCACTATCCTACCTGGTGCTCAAAGGAGATGAAGAAGCTCCAGGGTTCAGTATTCGGCCCCGAGTTCCATACCCATCACTACAACAAGGACTGCTTCAACGGTATCTACCGCGTGAGCGACGAGGACATCTGGGATGTACGCAAGTCGGTCAAGAGCGACCTCGTGAAGTATGTATGCGAGCGCCTCTCCGATCCTTCCATGAGCGCTCACTACACTCCCAGCCAGATAGTCACCATCAAGGAGCGCCTGCGTGACGACGTCCTCACCATAGGATTCGCCCGCCGCTTCGCTACCTACAAGCGTGCGACCCTCCTCTTCAGCGACCTCGACAGGCTTGACGCGATCGTGAACAACCCCGAGCGTCCAGTACAGTTCCTCTTCGCAGGAAAGGCTCACCCCGCAGACGGCGGTGGCCAGGACCTCATCAAGAGGATCATCGAGATCTCGAAGGAAGACAGGTTCCTCGGAAAGATCGTCTTCGTTCCCGGCTACGACATCACGCTTGCAAAGCGCCTCGTGCAGGGTGTGGACGTATGGCTCAACAATCCTACCCGTCCTCAGGAGGCATCAGGTACCTCAGGCGAGAAGGCTGCCATGAACGGCGTAATGCACTTCTCAGTGCTTGACGGATGGTGGGTCGAGGGTTACAAGGAAGGCGCCGGCTGGGCACTTGCACAGGAGCGCACCTACGACGACCAGAACTACCAGAACGAGCTCGATTCAGCTACCATCTACGCTACCATCGAGAACGAGATAGCACCTGCATACTACAATGTGGACGCAAAGAGCGGACGCTCTTCAGAGTGGATCGGCTACATCAAGAACACCATCGCGAAGGTAGCCTCCAACTTCACCACCAACCGTATGCTCACCGACTACTGCAACCAGTACTACATCCCTCAGAGCAAGCGCTTCGGCGAGCTCTCTGCCGATGACAACAAGATTGCCCGCGAGCTTGCAGCATGGAAGCAGGGCGTGGCTTCTGAGTGGAACAACATGAGGATCGTCTCCTACACCCAGCCCGCAGCGTCATACACCCTCTCACAGGACAACATGCTCACCAGCGAGGTCAAGATCGACCTTGGCCGCATCAAGCCCGAGGACATAGGAGTCGAGATGCTCTTCACCTCTTCAGACAAGAAGGGCAAGCTCCACATCCAGGAGGTCTGCCAGTATGAGCTTACCGGCGTGGAGAACGGTGTCGCCACCTTCGTCGCCACCATCCTTCCCGAGAGGACCGGTATGTATCAGGTAGGAACCAGGATCTATCCCAGGAATCCCAGACTGCCTCACCGTCAGGACTTCCCTCTGGTTAAATGGCTGTAATAGCGACAGGCTTTTTCGACGGTGTCCATCTCGGGCACCGTCAAGTACTCGATACACTCGTCTCCTGCGCCCGCGAAATGGGGCAGGAGGCGATTGTCATAACTTTTACTCAGCACCCGCGCATGGTGCTGGGGCAGGACGCTGACTCTCTGCGCCTGCTTAATTCTCCAGAGGAGAAGCGTGCGCTGCTGCTGGCCGCAGGCGTCGACAAGGTTGAATATGTGGAGTTCACGCCGCAGTTCGCCGCTCTTACCACGGCGCAGTACCTTCAGCTCCTGAAGACCAGCTATGGGGCCAGCGCCGTAGTCATCGGCTACGACAACCGCATCGGCTCCGACCTCCTCACCCCCGAGGCCACCGCCATTGTAGCCAGGGCAATCGGGCTTGCCCCGATTGTTGCTGATTGCAGCAGCTCCCCTATATCTTCTACGAAGATACGCAGGGCGCTGATGGAGGGCAGGATAGGGGAGGCGAACGCCATGCTGGGCTACCGCTACCCGCTGAGCAGCACCATCGTACATGGCAACAAGATCGGCCGCACCCTCGGCTACCCCACCGCCAACATGTCAGTCAGCGACCCCCTCAAGCAGATTCCCGGTAACGGCGTGTACCTTGTGAAGGTGCGCCTGGGCGGCGAAGAGCACTGGGGCATGACCAACATCGGCATGCGCCCCACCGTGGGCGGCTCCGCCCTGACAGTCGAAACCCATATTCTCGACTTTGCCCAGGAAATCTACGGACAGGAGATGGGCATCGAGTTCGTCGCACGTCTTCGTGCCGAGCAGCGCTTCGGCTCTCTCGACGAGCTCAAAAAAAATCTCGCGGCAGACGAATCACGTTGCCGCGAGATACTGAATGAACTTCAGTGATTCAGGTCTTAGTGCAATCTCTTTGCAAGTTCCTTTCTCAGACCGTTGATGCCCTCGATAGGCTCAAGGACAAGGTCGCCGTCTGCGATGAGGAATGCTGTAGGTATGGTGTCGACTCCGTAGAGTGAAACAGCAGGTGAATAGGCACCCTGGCCGTCATTGACGTTGATCCAGGGCAGATTCTGTGACTTCACGACTGAAGCCCACTGTGCCTTGTTGACGTCGAGGCATACAGAGTAGATCTCGAAGCCCTTTGAATGGAACTCGTTGTAGACGGGAAGGAGCACGTCGTTGTTGAACATCGAATGCGTGTTGTCAGAAGAGTCCCAGAAATGTATCATGATGCATTTTGCGTCGAGGCTGCTGAGGCTGACCTTCTCACCTTTTTCGTTGGGAAGGGCGATGTTGGGATAGCCCTGCACTTCGGCTGCCTGGATGCTGTTGTTGAGGAAGAGAAGCTGCTCGCGGCGGGCTGCCTCCTTGTCGAGAGCCTTCACGAAACGAGACTCGGGATAGATGGTCTTCAGGGAGTCGCATACGCTGCGGAAATGCAGAGCGTCGGTGTTCTGTGCGAAGATGGGCAGACCGTTGAGCTGCTCGTAGAGCACAGGTACGCAGGTCATCGAGAACGGATTGCTCATCACGTACTTGACGCATTCGCGGTAGTGCTTGATGTAGGCGCTGGTGACTGCCTTGCTGTCTTCGTCGGCGGCAATGACCTCCTTGATGAAGTCGGAGTATGACTTCTCGACCTTCTGGAGCTCCTCGGAGCCCTTGGAACCCTCGACGCTGTAGTTGCCGAGAGTGTCGGCCTCGACCTTGGCCACCTCACCGTTCTGGAGGAGCAGGGCTGCGACGCGGGTGTCCTTGTAGAACAGGTACACGAACTCAGGCTGGCCCTCTGAGACGTTCACTGCATATGCGAACGAACCGTCGGCAGCTGTCTTGATGGTGTCGAGGACATTGTATGTGTTGATGTTCAGCTCCTTGACAATGAGCTGGGCGTTGTCGGCGCCTGCGATCTTACCCTTGATATGTGCCTTCTGGCCACATGAAGAGAGCGCGAGCACAGAGAGTGCAAGCGCGAGTATCTTATAATTTTTCATATTCTGCGAGTATGGATGCTGCTGTCTGTGCCTGCTGCTCGGCGCTGGGGCAGAGGTGCTCCTTGCGGAAGTCGAGGTCGCCCTCGGTCTGGAGCGGAACAAGGTGGATGTGGGTGTGGGGAACTTCCATTCCCAGCACTGCCACGCCTACACGTTGGCAGGGGATGGCGGCCTTGATGGCGACGGCTACCTTGTGGGCGAATGCCCAGAGACCTTCGTAGGTCTTCTCGTCAAGATGGAAGATGTAGTCGTCTTCGACGTTCTTGGGGATCACCAGGGTATGGCCTGTTGCCAGAGGGCTGATGTCGAGGAATGCGTAGAACTCGTCGGACTCTGCGACTTTGTAGGAAGGAATCTCGCCTTTGGCGATCCTTGTGAAAATTGTTGCCATTAGAGTGTGATGTCGAGAATTTCGAACTTGATGACGCCTGCGGGTGCCTGAGCTTCCACGGTCTCACCCTTGCTGTGACCCATCAGGGCCTTGGCGATGGGAGTGGTGGAGGCGAGCTTGCCCTTGGAGAAATCGGCCTCTGACTCGCCGACGATGGTGAATACCATCTCGCGACCGTTGCCGAGGTGCTTTACCTTGACGGTGTTGAGCATGCCGACCTTGTCGGTGCTGACCTGTGATGCATCCACGACCTTTGCGCTTGCAACCAGGTTCTGGAGCTTTGATATGTTGAGTTCGAGGAGGCCCTGTGCCTCACGTGCCGACTCGTATTCCGCGTTCTCTGACAAGTCTCCCTTCTCGCGTGCCTCGGCGATGGCTGCCGCGATGACGGGACGCTGGGCGAGAGCCTCAGCAAGTTCCTTCTTCAAATTGTCCAGGCCTTCCTGGCTCATGTAGTGTATTTCTGCCATAATCAGTGAATTAAAAAGGAGTCCCGCCTTTTAGCGGAACCCTTTGTCTTTGCAAATATAGTAATTTTTTAGATTAAACCGTCGTGTTCCTTGAATTTGGGATTCAATATTGCGTCATAGATGATGAGCTTCTCCACGTCGATCTTTTCCTTCTCCTCAGGCTCCTGCACGGGTGTGGCCTCAGGGGCCTCCTCGTCATCTTCCTCTTCGGGCATCTCGGGATCCACCGAGGTGAAGGGCCGGAAGGTCTCAGGCCTCCAGGTCTGCTGCCTGGCTGCCTTCTCAGCCTTCTTCTTCGCCTTGTTCCTGCTGTCGATGACGGCAGACACGACTGGAACGGCGAACATGAGGATGATTACTAGTATATCGTGGAAATCCATAAGTTCAAAGATAGGAATTATTTTGTAATTTTGCACCATGACAGTTTTGGATATAGTATTGCTCCTGTGCCTGATCCCCGGCGTGGTATCCGGCTATACAAAGGGATTTGTGAACCAGCTCGTGGACCTCGTGGCTATCCTCGCAGGCGCCTGGGCCGCACTCCGCTTCTCCAACTTCGTATCACAGTGGCTGGCCAACTATGTGACATGGGACAAGAACGTGCTCTACATCGTCAGCTTCATCATCGTGGTGCTGGTCGTGGTGTTCATTCTCAACCTGATAGGCGGCCTCATCACCAAGGCGCTCCAGACGGTCAAGCTGGGCTGGCTCAACC
The DNA here is from genome assembly GCA_024401745.1 of Bacteroidales bacterium. GTDB lineage: Bacteria > Bacteroidota > Bacteroidia > Bacteroidales > UBA932 > Cryptobacteroides. The sequence continues at coordinate 6,931 of JAKSKK010000005.1, read as the reverse complement.
GCATTACCGGCGTGGTCCTCGGCATACTCAAGACCGTGGTGCTGCTTGCCATTCCCGTGATGATATTCCAGAGCATCAACGGACAGTTCAATCTCGTAGACCCTGAGAAGCTCAATGCTTCCCAGGCATACACTTTCCTGAGCGATTTCGCCAACACGGTATTCCCGTATTTCAAGAACATCGTCACAGGACTCACACAGACAAATGCCTAGGATCATTCTCATCGAAACATCCACGTCACTGTGCTCTGCGGCAATAGAGCAGGACGGCAGGATAATATGCAGCAGGGAGACGTCGGAGCCTCGCGCCCACGCATCGAAGACTGCTGTGTTTGTAAAGGAAATGCTTGATGAATGCGGCCTGCGCGTGCAGGACTGCGATGCCGTGTGCGTAAGCGCCGGCCCCGGTTCCTACACGGGCCTCCGCGTGGGCTCGTCAACAGCCAAGGGCCTCTGCTTCGGAGCAGGCATTCCGCTGCTCGCCGCCGGCACGCTCGACATCCTGGTCCGTCAGGCCTTGAAGGCGGGGCTCCCCGAGGGCTGCACCGCCATCGTTCCCATGGTCGATGCCCGCAGGATGGAGGTCTACAGCGCCGTGTACAGTCCGGAAGGGAAGCGCCTCACCGAAGTGGCCCCGTGCGTGGTCGGAGAGGGTTCCTTCAGTGCCGAACTCGCTGCCGGAAAGGTGCTTTTCATAGGTGACGGAGCCGCAAAATGTGCTCCCGTCCTGAACAGCGAGAATGCCGTCACGGTGCAGGTGAATCCCAATGCTGCGGACATGGCGGAGCTTGCCGAGGAGGCTTTCCAAAAGTCTGATTTTCAGAACACTGCGTATTTTGAGCCCTTCTACCTGAAGGAGTTCGTGGCAACCGTCAGCAAAAAGAATCTTTTCTAGCGCCCCCGTCCTTTTGTGTTTCCCGTGTGGATTTGTTATATTTGCAAGATATAAAATCCGCATTTATGACATTCAAGGAATACAAAGGACTCGACCTTGTCGCTACCGGCAACGAAATACTTGAAAGATGGAAGGCCAACCGTGCATTCGAGCGTTCACTCGAGCTGCGCGAGGGCTGCCCTGAGTTCATTTTCTTCGAGGGTCCCCCTTCAGCCAACGGAATGCCCGGCATCCACCATGTGATGGCCCGCTCGATCAAGGACTCCATCTGCCGCTACAAGACTCAGAGCGGCTTCAAGGTGCGCCGCCGTGCAGGCTGGGACACCCACGGACTTCCCGTGGAGCTTGGTGTCGAGAAGAAGCTCGGCATCACCAAGGAGGACATCGGCACGAAGATATCCGTCGAGGAATACAACCGCACCTGCCGTCAGGAGGTGATGAAATATACCGCCGAGTGGCGCAACCTCACCGAGAGGGTGGGCTACTGGGTCGACATGGACGATCCCTACATCACCTACGACAACCGCTACATCGAGACTCTCTGGTGGCTGCTCAAGGACATCTACGGCAAGGGCTATCTCTACAAGGGCAAGAGCATCCAGCCCTACAGCCCCGCCGCTGGCACAGGCCTCAGCTCTCACGAGCTCAACCAGCCCGGCTGCTACCGTGACGTGAAGGACACCACCGCCTGCGTGCAGTTCAAGGTGAAGGGCCAGGACGACCTTTACTTCCTCGCCTGGACCACCACTCCCTGGACTCTGCCTTCAAATACGGCACTCTGCGTAGGCCCCAACATCGACTACGTCAAGGTCAAGAGCCAGAACCCCTACACCGGCACTCCCGCAACATACATACTCGCCCAGGCCCTCGTGAACAGCTGGTTCGGCCCCAAGGTGCCCTTCGAGGTGCTCCCCGGAACCATCAAGGGCAGCGAGCTCGTGGGCATGGAGTACGAGCAGCTCATTCCCTGGTTCATTCCCGAGGCAGGAGCATTCCGCGTGATTCCCGGCGACTACGTGACCACTGAGGACGGTACCGGCATCGTGCACATCGCACCTACCTTCGGTGCCGACGACGCCAAGGTTGCCAAGGCAGCCGGCGTTCCCGGCCTTTACGTGACCGACAGGAACGGCGCTCCCCAGGCTCAGGTGGACCCTCAGGGCCGCTTCTACCGCATCGAGGACCTCGATCCCGCATACGTGGCTGAGCACGTCCGCGACAGCTATGCCGAGTGGGCCGGCCGCTTCGTCAAGAACGCATACGATCCTTCACTTGCACCCGATGCTCCCACCCTCGACATCGACATCAGCGTCATGCTCAAGGGCGAAGGCAAGGCCTTCCGCATCGAGAAGCACGTGCATACATATCCCCACTGCTGGCGTACCGACAAGCCGGTGCTCTACTACCCGCTCAACTCCTGGTTCATCAAGGCCAGCGCAGTGCGCGAGCAGATGATGGAACTCAACAGCCAGATCACCTGGAAGCCCGAGGCAACCGGTACCGGCCGCTTCGGCAAGTGGCTGGAGAACATCCAGGACTGGAACCTCAGCCGCAGCCGCTACTGGGGCACTCCTCTCCCTATCTGGCGCACCGAGGACGGCAAGGAAGAGATATGCATAGGCAGCATCAAGGAGCTCTGGTCTGAGATTGAGAAGGCTGTTGCCGCCGGCATCATGGCAGAGAACCCCTTCAAGGCAGCCGGCTTCGATCCCGAGGACATGAGCCTCGAGAACTACGACAGGATCGACCTCCACCGCCCGTATGTCGACAACATCTTCCTCGTAAGCCCCAGCGGCAGGAAGATGACCAGGGAGACCGACCTCATCGACGTGTGGTTCGACTCCGGCTCGATGCCTTACGCACAGACCGGCCTTCGCGGCAAGGACACCCCCGACTTCGGCACAACCGCCGACTTCATCGCCGAGGGCGTGGACCAGACACGCGGCTGGTTCTATACACTGCATGCGATCCACACGATGGTAAGCGGCACTCCCGCATTCAAGCGCGTCATCTCCAACGGCCTTGTGCTCGACAAGAAGGGCGAGAAGATGAGCAAGCGCCTCGGCAACGCCGTCGACCCGTTCAAGGCTCTCGACCAGTACGGTGCCGACGCACTGCGCTGGTACATGCTCACCAATGCCCAGCCCTGGGACAACCTCAAGTTCGACGAGGCAGGCGTGGAGGAAGTGCGCCGCAAGTTTTTCGGAACCCTGTACAACTCATACTCAGTGTTCGCGCTCTACGCAAACATCGACAATTTCGACCCCGCATCACAGGCAGTGCCCTACGCTGAGCGTCCGCTCTTCGACAAGTGGATCATCAGCCGCCTGAACACCCTCTGCGGTGCAGTCAAGGCTTCATACGAGGACTACGACATCACCAACGCCGGCCGTCTGATCCAGGACTTCGTCTGCGACGACCTCAGCAACTGGTACATCCGCCTGAACAAGAAGCGCCTCTGGGGCGCCGGAATGGAGCAGGACAAACTCTCGGCCTACCAGACCCTTTACGAGGTTCTCCGCAGCATCTCGCTGCTCATGGCGCCTATCGCTCCGTTCTTTGCCGACCGCCTGTGGCTCGACCTCGGCGGAGAGGACAGCGTGCATTACGTGGCAATGCCCGAGTGCCGTCAGGAGCTCGTGGATGCAGGCCTCGAGGAGAGCATGGGCTTTGCCCAGAAGGCATCCTCAATGGTTCTCGCGCTCCGCAAGAAGGTGGGCATCAACGTCCGCAAGCCTCTTGCAAAGGTTCTCGTGCCAGTTATGGACGACAACGTGAAGGAGCACATCCAGAAGGTTCAGGACATATTCCTCACCGAGGTGAACGTGAAGGAGATCGAGTTTCTGCACGACACCACCGGCATCATAACCAAGAAGATCAAGCCCAACTTCCGCACTCTCGGAAAGAAGTACGGCGCCCAGATGAAGCAGATCGCCGCTGCGTTCGGCACCTTCGACCAGCAGACCATCGCTGCCATCGAGGCTGCCGGCACATACACTCTTGACGGCGGCGTGGTGCTCGAGCCCGGCGACTACGAGATCACCTCTGAGGACATGCCCGGCTGGCTCGTGGCTACCGAGGGCACCCTTACCGTGGCACTCGACATCGTGCAGACTCCCGAGCTCATACGCGAGGGAACCGCACGCGAACTCATACATCCCATCCAGAATCTCCGCAAGGAGAGCGGATTCGACGTGACCGACCGCATAAATACTGTGATCTACGCTACCGGAGCCGCATTCGAGACCATCCAGGCCGCGCTTGCAGAGCACAAGGAATACGTGGCCGCACAGACTCTCTCAATCAGCCTCGAGCTCAAGGATGCAACGGACGTTCCCGAAAATGCATCTGCAATTGAGTGGGAGGATACCCAGATATTCATAACAGTAAACCGCATTTAACACTTAATATTATGGCAGAAGAAACAAAAACCCGCTATTCCGATGAGGAGCTGGCCGAGTTCAAGGTCATCATCGTGGACATGCTTGCCAAGGCCAAGGCTGAGTACAACACTCTGCGTGACGTGGTGATGCACGGCGGCAACAATGACATCGAGGACACTTCTCCGTCATTCAAGACCGTCGAGGACGACGGCGCAAACCAGCTTTCACGCGAGGAGGCAAGCCAGCTTGCCCAGCGTCAGTACAAGTTCATCCAGAACCTCGAGGGTGCTCTTGCACGAATCGAGAACAAGACTTACGGCATCTGCCGCGTCACAGGCAAGCTCATCCCCAAGGAGCGTCTTCGCCTCGTGCCGCACGCAACCCTCACCGTTGAGGCCAAGGAGATGCTCGCTAAGCAGGGAAAGCATTAGTATATCATGCGCATCTCCAAGGGAACCAAGCTAGTTTGCCTTGGTGTTATACTTGTAGTCATTGACCAGGTCAGCAAGGTCCTGGTCAAGACCAATATGGGGCTCGGCGAGCAGATACCTGTGATAGGCCAGTGGTTCCGCCTCTGCTTTGTGGAGAACGAGGGCATGGCCTTCGGAATGAAGTGGGGTGGGGCAGTAGGCAAGTTCTGCCTGTCTCTGTTCAGGATCGTGCTTTGCGGAGCGCTCATATGGTGGATACGCTCGCTGCTGAAGAAGGCTGCGCCTACAGGCGTGGTGGTCGGCCTGACGCTGATCACTGCCGGAGCGTTCGGCAACATCATAGACTGCCTGTTCTACGGCATCATCTGGGACTATGCGCCGTTCATGTTCGGCAAGGTGGTGGACATGCTCTACTTCCCTATAATCCGGAATGCCGACAGGGTGATATTCTTCAGCCCCGTGTTCAATTTTGCTGACAGCTGCGTGACGGTCGGAGCGTTCTATCTGGCGCTCTTCCAATGGCGCTTCTTCTCAAGCGAAGACGAGAAGAAAGAAAATAAGAAAAAGGCTGCGAAATGATCGCAGCCTTTAGTTTTGTATTCAGGGGCTCTCTTAGAAGAGATATGTGACGCCCACGCGGAGCTGCTGGCCCTTGATTGTCTCGTTGTTGATAGCGCTGCGGTTCAGAAGACCGAAGTCGTAGGCAGCCTTTACCTGGAACTGGCCGAACTCTACACCTACACCGCCACCGAGTGCGACGTCGGTTCTTTTGAAGAGAGCGTCATCGCCAAGGAGGTTGACGTCAGTGTCCACGCCGATTCCGGCTACGCTGGCAGCGACGTTAAGCATTGAAGAGAGGGCGAACTGGAAGGTAGGACCTGCGAATGCGAGGAGCTTCACTGCACCCATGGGAACGCTCAGCTGAGCCATCACGGGGATGTAGAGGTTGTGCTCTGCAAGTGATGCGCTTACGTCAGCGAAGTCGATGTCCTCGATGTCGATGCCCTTTGCGTCACTGTTTCCGACGAATGTGTAGCGGATGCCGGGAACGATTGAGAGGTTGCTGCCGAGAGCGATGTTGTAGGTTCCTTCTACATAGAAGCCCTTGGTTACGAGTGCGTCGCCGTCACCGGGAGTGGCCTCTGAATTGTTGGTGAAACCTGCGCCTATGCCGATCTGTGCGAATGCTGAGGTAGCTGCTGCAGCTACGAGAGCGAGGGTAAGGATGATCTTTTTCATTATTAGAAGAGATAAGCTACGCCTACGCGGAACTGGTTGTCCTTGCAGGTGATGTTCTCGCTGTCATAGCGGTTGAGGAGACCGCAGTCGTATGAGCCCTTGATCTGGAAGCTGCCGAGCTGGAGTCCGAGACCACCGCCTACGAATACGTTTGCACGGCCGTATACGGAATTCTCACCATAGTTGTCGATGGGCTTGTCTGCGCTGAAGCCGGCTACTGAAGCCTCGAGCTTGGTCTGAGATGCGAGGCCGTAGCTGAAGGTAGGGCCAGCGAATGCGAAGAGCTTGGCTGCGCCGAGGTCGATGCCGTACTGTGCCATTACGGGAACAGCGATGTAGTGCTCTACGAGGGTAGATGAACCGCCGATGTTGATGCCTGCGATGTTGGTAGCGGCGGTGTTGGACTTGCCAAGATAGGTGTAACGGACACCGGGAACGATTGAGAACTCACCTGCGACGGGAATGCTGTATGAACCTTCAACATAGAATCCGTTGGTTGAGGTGGGATCTGCGTCACCGACCTTCTGAGCGTTGTTTGCATAGCCGGCACCGATGCCGAACTGTGCGAATGCTGAGGTAGCTGCTGCAGCTACGAGAGCAAGAGTAAGAATAACTTTCTTCATATCTAAAAAGTATTAGTTACAGAACCGTATATATACAAGATTAGTTCCAAACTGAAAATGTTGCATTCTGACCTGAAATTCTCGTAATATTTACCTAAAGTTTTGCAAATATAAGGAATTTGACTATTTTTGCAGTCCCATTCGGGAAGGAGAGGTGGTAGAGTGGTCGATTACGGCAGTCTTGAAAACTGTTGAACTGAAAGGTTCCGGGGGTTCGAATCCCTCCCTCTCCGCAGCTATGCAAAGCATTTGAAGGCGCCGCACGAAAGTGCGGCGTTTTTGCGTATGTGGGTGCCGACGTCAAGAGCGGTATAATGGACATTTTCGGTTGGTAAAATCCTATATAACAATTTGACACATT
>JAKSKK010000049.1 GCA_024401745.1 Bacteroidales bacterium | reverse complement strand
GCAAGCTCGCCATCGCATTCATTTTTTTAATTTTCAACTACTGATTCAAATTAATTGACAATGGAACGGATAATCGGTCTTATTGATGCTCCTTTCACCCCGATGAAGCCGAACGGCGACATCAATCTGGAGCCTATACCGGCATACGCCGCAATGCTTGCAAAGAACGGCCTCAAGGGCGTTTTCATCAACGGTTCGTCAGGAGAGGGCTACATGCTCACCACCGAGGAGCGCAAACAGCTCGCCGAGAAGTGGGTTGCAAGCGTACCTGAAGGGTTCAAGGTAATAGTGCACGTGGGCAGCTGCTGCCTGCGCGAGAGCGTGGAACTCGCACGCCACGCCGCACAGATCGGCGCGTGGGGCATCGGCTCCATGGCACCTCCCTTCCCCAAGATCGGCCGCATAGAGGAGCTGGTGAAGTACTGCGAGGCGATTGCCGCAGCAGCACCTGAACTGCCGTTCTACTATTATCACATTCCCGCATTCAACGGCTGTTTCCTCCCCATGCTTGACCTTCTGAAGGCAGTTGACGGCAGGATTCCCAACTTCGCCGGCATCAAGTACACCTTCGAGAGCCTGTACGAATACAACCAGTGCCGCCTGTACAAGAACGGCAAGTACGACATGCTCCACGGCCAGGACGAGACCTATCTCCCCAGCCTGGCTCAGGGCGGCGCCCAGGGCGGAATCTGCGGAACCACCAACTACAACGGCCGCGAGCAGGTTGCCATAGGCGAGGCCTGGGCTGCGGGCGACCTTGCAAAGGCGCAGGAGCTGCAGAACTTCAGCCAGGACGTGATCAACGTCATCTGCCACTTCCGCGGCAACATAGTTGGCGGCAAGCGCATCATGAAGCTTATAGGCCTTGACCTCGGCCCCAACCGTGTGCCCTGGCGCAACATGACCGACGAAGAGGAGGCCGCAATGAAGGCCGAACTCGAGGCAATCAATTTCTTCGAACGCTGCAACAGGTTCTAATATGACATCAGAACAGAGAAAATATCTTGCTGAGTGCAGGGACTGCTACCGCAGGACCCTTGTGGACGACGTGATGCCTTTCTGGCTCAAGCACGGCCTCGACAGAGTCAACGGCGGCGTCTACACCTGCCTCGACAGGGACGGCGCGCTGATGGACAGCACCAAGAGCGTGTGGTTCCAGGGCAGGTTCGGCTTCGTAGCCGCCTACGCCTACAACAACATAGAGAAGAACCCCGAATGGCTGGCCGCCTCGAATTCTTGCATCGACTTCAGCAATGCCCACTGCTTCGACACCGACGGTCACATGTTCTTCACCGTCACCGCCGAGGGCGAAGGTGTGCAGAAGCGCCGCTACGTATTCTCAGAGTGCTTCGCCATAATGGCTATGGCGGAATACGCCCTTGCAAGCGGCGACCACTCGTATGCCGAGAAGGCTCTCGAGCTCTTCAAGCGCACCCGCGAGATGCTCGCCCGCCCGGGCTTCCTCCCTCCGAAGACCACCCAGAAGGGCTACAGCCACTCCATCACCATGATGTTCTTCAACGTCGTGGCGGTGCTCAAGAAGGTCATCGACGACCCTTCACTTGACGAGCAGCTGGCCACCTCGCTGGACCTCATAGAGAACAAGCTCATTTCCAACGAATACAGGACCATACTCGAGAGCGTGGACGAGAACGGCAAGCTCATCGACACCATTGCAGGCCGCGTGATCAACCCCGGGCACTGCATCGAGACCTCCTGGTTCCTTATGGATACCGCTCCCCTCTTCGCAGATGCCGGGCATGTGCGCAGGCTCGCCCTGCAGATCTTCGACTGGGACTTCGAGTGGGGCTGGGACAAGCAGTACGGCGGCGTCATCAACTTCAGGGACTGCAGGAACTTCCCTCCTCAGGACTACTCTCAGGACATGAAGTTCTGGTGGCCCCAGTGCGAGACCATCATCGCCTCGCTGTACGCATATAAGCTGACGGGCGACGACAAGTACCTCGAGATACACCGCAAGGCGAACGACTGGGCGTTCAAGCATTTTGCCGACAAGGAATACGGTGAGTGGTACGGATACCTGCACCGCGACGGAACGGTGGCCCAGCCCGCCAAGGGCAACATCTTCAAGGGCCCGTTCCACGTTCCTAGAATGCTCATCAAGGCGTCTCTGCTCTGCGATGAGATTCTTAAGTAAGACAATACTTGCTCTTTCGGCGCTTCTTCTGCTCGCATGCGGGAGAAGCACTGAAGTCGTGCAGCTCCCCTCGCTGCCCGGCATCGGCCTTTCAGGCCTCTATGCCGGAGAAATCGACGGAGCACTCTACGTTGCAGGTGGCTGCAACTTCCCCGACAAGCCGGTGACCGAAGGCGGCCAGAAAGTGTTCTACAGCACCATCTGGAAGCTCTCCGGCGAAGAATGGGTCAAGGCTGGAGAACTTCCCGAGCCTTGCGCATACGGCGCGTATATAGCTGCTGATGAGGAACTTATGGTTCTCGGTGGGGCAAACTCCGAAGGAACCCTGGACACCGCATGGCTCCTGAACGCCAAAGGCGTTTCCGAGCTGCCGGCACTGCCCAAACCGCTTGAGCAGGCGGCATGGTGCAGCTACAACGGTGCCATTTATCTGGCCGGCGGAATATCCTGCGGCACACCCTCGCTCGAGGTATTCAGATTCGCTGATGGCGCATGGTCTGTTGCAGGCATGCTTCCACGGCCTCTGGTACAGGGCATCGCCTGCGCGAACGAAGGCAGGCTCAACGTCTTCGGCGGCTTCGACCCCGTTGCAAAGGAGGCGGTAAAGGGAGGTTACTCTATTACGCTGGCCGACGGAAGCATGTCAGAGCTCAGCGCGGATGTGACCTTCGTAGGCAGCGCCTCTCTGGACGGTCTGGCCTGCGGAGGATGCGATGCCGAGGTCTTCACTCACGCACTGAACCTCCCTCCGGAGGATGTGCGCGAGTACCAGCTACAGCCAGTGGAATACTACAGGTTCCGCGGACAGCTGCTTGAGTACACGCTGAGCGGATGGACGCTCGTTGCAGAGCACCCCGCACTTGCACGCGCAGGTGCCGCGCTGGCAGAATACCAGAGCGGTATCGTGTCAGTGGGCGGAGAGCTCAAGCCCGGCATCAGAACGCCGGAAGTATGGATGATTAAACCCGACAGATGAAAACAGATACGAAATTCAGCAGGATCTACCCCTGGATAGTGGTGTTCCTGCTCTGGGTGGTGGCCCTGCTGAACTATATGGACAGGCAGATGCTCTCCACCATGAGGGAGTCGATGCAGATCGACATCTCCGAGCTGGAGTCGGCCGTAAACTTCGGCAGACTCATGGCCATCTTCCTGTGGATATACGGCTGCATCAGCCCCTTCGCGGGTGCAATAGCCGACCGCGTGAGCCGCAAGTGGCTCATCATCGCGTCGCTCGGCGTGTGGTCTACCGTGACCCTTCTCATGGGGCACTGCACAACCTTCAACCAGATATACTGGCTGAGAGCCCTGATGGGCGTGAGCGAGGCGCTGTACATCCCCGCAGGCCTCTCTCTGATTGCCGATTACTTCACCGGCTCAGCGCGCAGCCTCGCCATCGGCATACACATGACGGGACTCTACCTGGGCCAGGCCATAGGCGGGTTCGGAGCAAGGCTGGCCGAGGCCTTCTCATGGCAGCAGACCTTCCACTGGTTCGGTATAATCGGCATTGCTTACGCGCTTGTCCTGGTATTTGCGCTCAAGGAAAAGAGAGCTGACGTCCAGGCCGACGCGGCAGAGAAGATCAGCGTGAAGAAGGAGTCCATCTGGAAGAGCTTCTCGCTCATATTCAGCAATATAGCATTCTGGGTGATCCTGTTCTTCTTTGCGTCTTCGTCCCTTCCCGGATGGGCCACCAAGAACTGGCTCCCCACCCTGTTCTCCGACAGCCTCGGCATCCCCATGGCAAAGGCCGGCCCCATCTCCACAATAACCATTGCCGCATCTTCGTTCATTGGCGTGCTGCTTGGCGGCTCACTCTCTGACCGCTGGGTCAAGAAGAACCTGAAGGGCCGCATCTACACCAGCGCTATCGGCCTCGCACTGATGATTCCCGCCCTCGTGCTCATCGGCCTCGGCCACGGCATGGCCGCAGCAGTGGGTGCAGGCGTATGCTTCGGCGTGGGCTATGGCATGTTCGATACCAACAACATGCCCATTCTCTGCCAGTTCGTCTCAGCGAAGAACAGGGCCACGGCCTACGGCCTCATGAACATGGTGGGCGTGTTCGCAGGCGCCATCATCACCAAGGTGCTCGGCAGATGGGCCGACCAGGGCAACCTCGGCCTCGGCTTCGCACTCATGGCCGGCGTGATCACCGTCGCGCTCGCGCTTCAGATATTCGTACTCAAACCAACAACGGACAATCAGGAATAACATGGCAAGACTTACCGAAAACCCCTTCTACCAGAAGGTTCTCAAGTTCATTGAAGAAAACGACCTGCAGGCGCTTCCCTGCGGCAAGCATGTGATTGACGAAGGCAATCTCTGGGTGAACATTGTGGAGACGAACCTCCGCCCCGTGGAGCAGGCCAAACTCGAGGTACACGACGATTTCATCGACATCCAGATGCCTTTCAACTGCAGCGAGAGCTACGGCGTCAAGGGCCGTTCCTTCTGCCAGCAGCCCGTGGGCGTGATGGACAAGGCAAACGACATCATGTTCTTCGACGACGCCATCGAGACCATCATCACAAAGGCTCCCGGCGAGATGACCATATTCGAACCGGACATAGCTCACGCTCCCCTCATAGGCGAGGGTGCGATACGCAAGGCAATATTCAAGGTAAGGGTGGTCTAGATCTCTCCGGTGCAGAGTCCTACGACCAGCTCGACATATTCGCCGACCACAGCCTCGGCGTAAGCCTTGCCCTTCTCGGGGCTTGACTTCGACGGATCGCCTATACCCGTATTGGTCGAGAACTTCGTCCAGTTGCGCGGTATCCAGGCGACCTTGCGGTTAAGGCCGTCCACCCCGAAAGGCTTCGTGGCGCCGTTGCTGGCGTATTCCATCTTCACAAGCTCGGGATAGTAATGCATTATGACTGACGTCTCCTGCTCGCCGGCATGGTCGTCGATCACCGCATCGAAGTAATCCTTGCGGGGGATGAACGAGAACCAGTCGCTGGCAGCGACAAGGAAGTCCGGCTTCTCGACGGCGAGGTCGCGGATAAAGCCCTTGAACGAGTTCCCGCCATGGCCGTTGATGATAAGCAGCCTCTTTATTCCCTGATGCTCGAGTGAGTACACTATGTCGTGCAGAATCGCCGCCTGGGTTGCCTGTGAGGTATGGATGCAGAACGGCAGTTCCCTCTGGCCGGGGTTCTGCGAGCCGAAAGGGACTCCCGGCAGGACCATGACTTCGAGCCCGCGTTCCTTCACGGCAGCTGCGACGTCCAAGGCGATTGCCTGAGAGGCAAGCACGTCCGTGCAGTAGGGCAGGTGGCCGTTGTGAGGCTCAGTCGCTCCCCAGGGGAGGATGGCCATGTCATACTTCTCTATCTTCTGCACATCGCCCCACTTGGCGCATGTGATATCGAATTCGGAATGTTTCATATTCTTGGTGAATGGAGCATTTGAGACAATGACAAAAATAGGAAATAATTCGTAAATTGCGCTTGAGAAGCTTAAACCATTCAATATTATGCGGAAAACTATAATCACAGCACTCTTCTTTGTGTTCGGCACGCTGGCCGCTACAGCACAGAACCCTTACATGCCCATGTGGGAGCACATTCCCGACGGCGAGCCCTACGTGTTCGAGGACCCCGACAAGCCGGGAGAATACAGGGTATATGTCTATGGCTCACACGATTCGCTTGTAGATACCTATTGCGGACGCGAGCAGGTCGTATGGTCCGCATCTGTGAATGACCTCGGCAACTGGAGGTACGACGGTGTGATCCTCGAGGTAAAGCATGACCGCGATGGCAAACTGCTCCGTGAAGACGGCCTGGGCGACATCCTCTATGCTCCTGATGTGACCGTGCGTGTGGAGAACGGCGTCAAGGTCTACTATCTCTTCCCGAACGTTCAGGGAGAGCGCAACCCCCTCATTGCCCGCAGCCTGCGTCCGGACGGACCTTTCGAAGTGTGCAACTGGGACCCCAATAACCCCAGGTTGACGGTAGGTACGCTCGGCTTCGACCCCGCAGTGTTCATCGACGACGACGGCCGCGTATATGGCTACTGGGGCTTTGAGGAGTCATGGGCAGCCGAACTCGACCCTCAGACCATGGCAACGGTCAAGCCGGGCTGCGAGCCCATACACAATATGGTGAGCGGGCGGTATCAGGATGGAATCTTCCACTTTTTTGAGGCCTCATCGATGCGAAAGATAAAGGACAAGTATGTGTTCATCTTCAGCCGCATGAGCCCGAAGGAGGAGTTTGGCCTCGATGAGAGCAACTACAATATCAGCTACGCATATTCCGACAATCCTCTCGGTCCCTTCACATTCGGTGGCGTAGTCATCGATGCCCGCGGACGCGACGTGGACGAGCATGGCAAGCCCATAGCCACCGCATGCCCGTTCGGAAACACCCATGGCAGCATAGTCGAGATAAACGGCCAGTGGTGGGTGTTCTATCACCGCCAGACAGGAACTGACCAGTTCTCACGCCAGGCCATGGTCGCTCCCATCACCGTGGACGTTGAGGAAGGACCCGGCGGCAAGGTAGTCATCACAGAGGGAGAAGTCACTTCGGAAGGTTTCCGTACTGAAGGCCTTGATCCTCTTGCGAAGTCAGCTGCAGGCTGGGCATGCTATTTCGTGAATCCCGACGGTGCAAGCGAGTCATTCCCGAACTTCTCCTTCACCGGATCATACGTCAAGGCTTCACGCGAGGCCGACCAGGGCCCCTGGTTCGCTCCTTACAACCTGAAACAGCCTCTCTGCCCCGTAATCTACAACACTGCAGGTTCCGTTGCCGGCTTCAAGTACTTCAACTTCGACAGGACGGCAGGGAAAGGCAAGCTCAGCATCAAGGCCCATTTCAAGCCTGAAGGCGTCGACGGCAAGGTCTGCGTCCTTGTGGGCGGCCCCTGCAAGAAGCGTGGAGGAACCAAGATCGCCGAGTTCAAGATTGACGCAGGCGATCCTCAGCAGGTAACGGAATACAGCGCAGCCGTTTCCAACCTCGCCGGAATCAGCGGAAAGCAGCCTCTGTTCTTCGTGTTCAAGTCAAAGACCAAGGGCGCCTCTATCTGCGAGTTCCACGACTTCCAGTTTGTTGAGAACTGATTATGATGCGCAGAACAGTCCTGACACTCTCATTGGCCCTGTTGTGCCTGGCGGCAGGGGCGCAGTCGGTCTTCGTCGAGACCGAGAGCTTCGCCGACAAGGGAGGCTGGTCACTGGACCAGCAGTTCACCGACCTCATGGGCTCTCCTTACCTCATCGCCCATGGATACGGCAAACCGGTTGCAGACGCCAGCACCACCATCGACATCGCATCCGACGGTACATGGTACGTGTATGCCAGGACCTATAACTGGGTGTCGCCGTGGACCACTTCCAAGGAAGGGCCCGGCGCATTCAGGATCAAGATCGGCGGCAAGACACTGAAGCCCGTGCTCGGCACCACCGGGAACTGCTGGACCTGGCAAAGTGCCGGAAGCGTGAAGCTGAAAGCCGGCCGCACCACACTCGCACTTTCCGACCTCAAGGGCTTCGACGGGCGCTGCGACGCAATCTATCTGACTAAGACAGAAGGAGATATACCTCCCACCGACATCAAGACGCTGGAGGAATTCCGCCGCCAGCATGGTGCAATCTCCGCGACTCCGGCCGACGGAGGCAGCTATGATTTCGTTGTCATCGGCGCAGGCATAGGCGGTATATGCGCCGCGGTCTCAGCAGCCCGCTTCGGCTGCAGGGTGGCCTTGGTGAATGACCGCCTGATCCCCGGTGGAAACAACAACGCTGAAATACGCGTCCACCTTGGAGGGTACATCGAGATGGATCCCTACCCTGCCCTAGGGCGCATGCAGCGTGAGTTCGGGCACAGCAGGATAGGCAACGCGCAGCCCGAAGACTATTACGAGGACGAGAAGAAGCTGGCCTTCATCGAGAATCAGGAAGGCCTTGACTACTTCCCCGGCTGGCGGGCCGTGAAGGTGAACATGAAAGACCCGCACACCATCGGTTCCGTGATAGTCCGCAACGTCGAGAGCGGTCAGGAGATGGAGCTCAAGGCTCCCCTCTTCTGTGACTGCACAGGCGACGCCAACCTCGGCTTCATGGCCGGCGCCGACTGGATGATGGGCCGCGAAGGAAGGGACGAATACGGCGAGAGCCTCGCACCGGAGCACGGCGACAAGCTCACCATGGGAGCATCCGTTCAATGGTACTCCGTCGAAGGGGCAAAGTCCTCCTTCCCGGAATTCAGCTACGGAGTGGAGTTCAATGAAGAGAACTGCCAGGATGTCACCATGGGCGAATGGACCTGGGAGACCGGCATGAACAAAGACCAGATATGGGACTTCGAGCGCATACGCGACTACGGAATGCTTGTGATATACTCCAACTGGAGCTTCCTCAAGAACCATTTCAGCGGCAAGGCCGACTTCGCCTCACGCGAGCTGGGCTGGGTGGCATATACTGCAGGCAAGCGCGAGTCACGCCGCCTCATAGGCGACTATGTGCTCAAGCAGGACGATGTGGACAAGCAGGTGTTCCATGAGGACGCCTCGTTCACGACCACCTGGCATTTCGACCTCCACTTCCCCGACCCGGAGAATTCGAAGTTCTTCCCCGGAAGCGAGTTCATCGCCGCAACGAAGTCAAATCCGATCCACCCCTATGCAGTGCCCTACCGTACGCTGTACTCACGGAACATCGACAACATGTTCATGGCAGGGCGCAACATCAGCGTGACGCATGTCACCCTTGGTTCGACCAGACTGATGCGCACCATCGGCATGATGGGTGAGGTGGTAGGAATGGCCGCCAGCATCTGCACGAAGCATGATGCCCAGCCGAGGGATGTATATCAGAAGTACCTCTCCGAACTCAAGGAGCTTATGCGGAAGGGCGCTGCACGGACCGACATCGAACTGCCGGACAACCAGCACTTCAACGAGGGCGGCTATCTGGAAAAGCCAAAGGATATCGTCTTCTGACGGTCGGGCTGACTACTTAAGGAACTGAACGCACACGGGTGCCGGGACTTCGATCCTGGCGCCCGTGTCGGTAAGAGCGCCAGTCTCGGGATCTATTTCGTAGATCTCTATTCTGTCGGAGTCTCTGCACGCGCAGAGGAGATGCCTGCCGCTCGGGGTTATGGCGAAGTTCCTCGGATGGATTCCGGTCTGCTGGTAGCCGACCTTCTGCACGCTGCCGTCCTCATCGACCTTGAAGATCGAGATGCCGTCCTTCTTGAGACGGTGGCTGGTATAGAGGAACCTGCCGTCGGGGGTGAGGTGGATGTCGGCGCTGCCGTGGCCTTCACCGTCGTAAGCCAGTTCGGTCGAGACGTGGCCAAGCGCTCCGTCGGCGTAGCTGAAGACGGTCAGGCAGTCGCCAAGCTCATGAATCAGATAAGCGAAGCGGCCATCGGGGCTGAACACCATGTGCCGAGGGCCCGGATGCTCCTCTGTATCAAACTGATAGGCTATGGTGGCATCCTTCAGCGGGCAGGTCGCGTCGCCTACTGTGAAGCGGTAGACCCTGTCAGCACCGAGGTCACAGGCGAAGAGATATCTGCCGTCGGGAGATAACACGCAGCAGTGCATGTGGTGCACGAGTCCGTCTTCCATTCCGGGTGCGAACTGCTGCGACATCGGGCCAAGGCTGCCATCCTCAAGGATGGGGAATGCCGTGAGTGTCCCTCCGGTGTAGTTGGACGTTATCACACTGCCGCCCGCGATGATGATGTTGCATGGAGCAGCGCCGGAAGCCTCGCCGTCGGTGGGCTGGCTGTTCAGGACATCGATCTGGTTGCAAGAAGGGAACTTGTAGGATACGACAGCCTGGCGGCCATCGTCGTATTCGCTCACCGAATATGCGCGGCCACACTCGGCAGCGCGCTCTATGACGAATGACGGATTGCCGAATGACGCAGTGTCCAGAGAGTTGTATCCGTTGGATTCCTCGAAGTAGCTATAGCAATATACACCCGCGCTGGAATTTCCGTCGGTATATGTTCCTACAAGGAAGGCCTGGCCCTCGGGGGCTTCGGAGGTTCTGCAGCACGCTGCCAGCAGTACGGCCATTACGGTGATGGCGATAGACTTATTCATCATTCTTTGGCTTTGAGAATTCACAGCCGCAGAAGTTCTGGTTGTAGAAGTTCTGCTCGAGTATTATTTCGTTCCTGCGGGGCTGAAGGCCGCCCTTGCGCCAGTTGCCGGCCCAGAAGGTGACAGGCAGCCCTTCGCAGGCCCACTCGCCCGCGGCATTCACCTGTTCGAGGCTCTTCCAGCGGGAGGATGCCAGGGTCGTGGCAAGAGCGTCATAGCCATTTGCGGCCGCATACTGAGCGGCCCGGCGCAGGCGGAACTTGAAGCACTCCATGCATCTGGAACCCCTTTCGGGTTCGTTCTCGAGGCCTTTCACATGCTGCAGCCATTCATCGTGGTTGTAGTCGTCGTCAATGACGGTAAGACCAAGCGATGCGGCATAACGGATGATCTCCTGCCTGCGGAGTTCATACTCATCCTTGGGAACGATATTGGAGTTACTGAAGAAGACGGCAGGCTTCAGGCCATCCCGCACCATACACTCGAGTATGGCCCCGGAACAGGGCGCACAACAGGAATGCAGCAGGATTCTGCTGCAATTCTGAGGTGGCTCCAGCCTGATATTGACTTCCGTCCTGCTCATCTAGCACAAAGTTAGCAAGATTTGTAATAAAAAATTTGTTTTTTCAACAAACGGGTGTATCTTTGCAATCCCAATCAACGCGGTAGTGGTGAAATGGTAGACACGCTACTTTGAGGGGGTAGTGGGCGTTGGCCTGTGTGAGTTCGAGTCTCACCTACCGCACAAACGAGGATCACATTCAGTGGTCCTCGTTCTGTTTTTTATGGTATAATGGACATTTTCGGTTGGTAAAATCCTATATAACAATTTGACACATTG
>JAKSKK010000048.1 GCA_024401745.1 Bacteroidales bacterium | reverse complement strand
CTTCGTTAAGGTTTGCGCATGGTACGACAATGAGTGGGGTTACAGCAACAAGGTTCTCGAGATGGCAAAGGTCATCACAAAGTAATTTTGTATAAGTAACTTTGAGAATAGAGCCGGCTGCATCGCAGCCGGCTTTTTTCTTGCACCTTCGGTGATTGTTCACAATTGTGTTGATAACTTTTGATTGTGCGTTGCTTTTGGTACTTTCAATATATCTAAATTTGTTTTCCAAACCCTAATAGACAAACACGAAATTTAACCACTAATATGGATGTACGTAAAACCAACGGCTCGTTAGAGGAATTTGACAAAGCCAAACTGGCAAGAGGTATTCACGAAGCCTACAAAACCGCTGGACAGTATTGCGACGACTCGATTGTCGTTTCAATCATCAACAATCTTTACACTTATGAGGGAATAACCAGTCTCGAGATCCGCCGTCAGGTGGAGGAGGCCCTCATGGCAATCAACAAGAAGGTCGCTCTCGCATACATCGAGAAGTTCGACGCTGACCTTGACCTCCGCAAGAAGAGAGACTTCATCAAGGACTACATTGCAGCAAAGAATGCCGCAACAGGTTCGAAGTTCGATGCCAATGCGAATGTCACACGCAAGAACATCGTGACCCTCGGCAACGAGCTCTACAAGGAGAACAACATCAAGCAGAACCGCTACATCATGTGCGACAAGATCAAGAGCCTGTACGGCCGTGCGCTGGCAGACCAGTATCTTGCCGACCTCGACACCCACGTGCTCTACAAGCACGATGAGAGCGGTACTCCCGGCTACCCCTACTGCGTGGCCATCACCATGTATCCCTTCCTTGTGAGCGGCCTCAAGGAGCTCGGCGGCGTGTCAGTGGCACCTACCGACCTCAAGAGCTTCTGCGGTGAGTTCATCAACCTCGTATATTCAGTATCATCTCAGTTCATGGGTGCCGTGGCTACCCCTGAGTTCCTGATGTACCTCGACTACTTCATCCGCAAGGACTACGGCGACGACTACATCAACCGTCTTAATGAAGTCGTCGAGAACAACGTCAAGCAGCGTACTCTCATCAAGGTCATCGACAACTGCTTCCAGCAGGTCGTACACTCCATGAACATGCCCGCCGGCAACCGTGGCTACCAGACCGTGTTCTGGAACATCGGTTATTTCGACAAGCCTTACTTCGAGGGCGTGTTCGGCGACTTCGTGTTCCCTGACGGCACAACTCCCAAGTGGGAGACTCTCGACTGGCTCCAGAAGCATTTCATGAAGTGGTTCAACGAGGAACGTACCAAGTACATCCTTACCTTCCCTGTCGAGACCATGGCTCTCCTTACCGACGGTGGTGATGACTTCGCCGACAAGGACTATGCCGACTTCACAGCACAGATGTGGGCAGAGGGACACAGCTTCTTCTGCTACCTCTCCAACAGCCCCGACTCGCTGTCAAGCTGCTGCCGTCTGCGCAACTCGCTCAAGGACTTTGAGGATTCTGACCACAACCATACGACCCACCAGTATTCGATGGGTACCGCATCAGTCAGCACAGGTTCAAAGTCAGTGATGACCATCAACCTCAACCGCCTCATCCAGGACAGCGTCCGCCGTTACTTCCTCGAGCGCCGCGGCGTGAACCTCGAGGTAGGCAAGCCTCTCAATCCCGTATCCAACTTCTACGACAAGGACGACCTCTACACCAACTATATCGACAAGGATATCCGCGAGATGACCGAGCGCGTGCACAAGTACCAGATCGCGTTCAACGACATCATCAAGGACTTCCTCAAGGCCGACATGCTCGACGTCTACAGGGCCGGCTTCATCGACATGAAGCGTCAGTACCTCACAGTGGGTGTCAACGGTCTTACCGAGGCTGCCGAGTTCCTTGGCCTCAACGTCAGCCCCAACCCTGAGTACGGTGCATTCGTGAACACAGTCCTCGAGACCATCAACATCGCAAACCGCAAGGACAGGACTGCCGATGCAATGTTCAACACCGAGTTCGTACCTGCCGAGAACCTCGCGGCAAAGAACTACAAGTGGGACAAGAAGGACGGCTACTTCGTTTCAAGCAAGCACAACCTCTACAGCTCATACTTCTACAATCCTGAGGACGAGACCCTCAGCATCATCGACAAGTTCAAGCTGCATGGCGAGGATTTCGTGAAGTACCTCGACGGAGGTTCAGCCCTTCACATGAACATCGCTGAGCACCTTACTAAGGACCAGTATCGCGAACTCCTCAAGGTTGCTGCACACTACGGCACCAACTACTTCACCTTCAACTGCCGCAACACAGTCTGCAACGACTGCGGTTACATCAGCAAGGATACCCTCACAAAGTGCCCTCACTGCGGCAGCGAGAACCTTGATTATCTCACACGCGTGATCGGCTACCTGAAGAGAATCTCTTCATTCGCCGAGCCTCGCCAGATCGAAGCTGCAACACGCTTCTACACACCTAAGAATGATTAAATACGTTCCGAGGATGACCAACATCGTCCTCGAAGAAATACCCGACAGAGTTACCCTGGCAGTTGAAATATCCAACTGTCAGGGTTCTTGCGTCGGATGCCACTCCCCGTGGCTCAAGACCGACGTGGGCGAGCCTCTCACCGAGGCTGCGATCGATGCCCTGATTGCCGACAATTTCGGCGTCAACTGCTTTCTCCTTCTTGGGGAGGGGAACGATCATGAGGCAGTGCTGCGCATCGCCGACCATCTGCGTACGAAGCACCCTACCCTGGAAAGGGCCATCTATTCCGGCCGCACTGCGGTAGAGGACGAGCTCTTCGAGGCCTTCGACTATGTGAAGGTCGGCCCCTACATTGCAGAATACGGCCCCTTGAACAAAGAAACCACAAACCAGCGCCTTTACCACCACAGGGAGGACATCACGCCCCGCTTCTGGCACAAGGGCCTGGAAAACAAAAAATAAGTTATGAAGAGAATATTACTTCTTGCCACAACTGCCCTGCTTGCGGCGGCTTGCAGCGTTTCCGTCACCAAAGACTATGAACTGAGCCTCAATGATGACCCCAAATGCTGGGGCGACCAGGGCGACGGCACTTACGTCAACCCTATACTCAACGCTGACTATTCCGACCCTGACGCAATCCGTTACGGCGATGGATACCTCCTCGTGGCATCTGACTTCCACTTCATGGGCATACAGCTCCTGAAGTCGAAAGACATGGTGAACTGGGAGTACGTCACACAGGTCTACAAACGCATCGACATGCCCGGTTACGACACCATGGAGCACTATTCCCACGGCTCCTGGGCGCCTACCATACGCGAGCACGACGGTAAGCTCTACGTGTTCTTCTGCACACCGACCGAGGGCCTGTTCATGACCTGCGCCGATAAGCCGGAAGGCCCATGGAGCGAGCCTCTCTTCGTGCACGAGGGCAACACCGGTCGCGGTTGGGAGGACCCCTGCCCGTTCTGGGATGAGGATGGCCAGGCATACCTCGGACACAGCATACTCGGCGCCGGCCCCATCTACGTGCACAAGATGGCTGCAGATGGCACCGAGCTGCTGGATGACGGCGTGATAGTTTACGAAGGCCCTGTTGCCGAGGGCACCAAGTTCCACAAGATGAACGGCTGGTACTACCTCAGCATTCCCGAAGGGGGAGTGGCCGGCGGCTATCAGACCGTTCTCCGTTCCAAGAGCATCTACGGCCCTTACGAGAAGAAGGTCGTGCTCGAGCAGGGTACAACCGATATCAACGGCCCCCACCAGGGCGCGCTTCTGGAAGACCCTGACGGTCAGTGGTGGTTCATTCATTTCCAGCACACCGATGTGCTCGGCCGCGTGGCGCATCTGCAGCCCGTTTCATGGGGTGAGGACGGCTGGCCCGCATTCGGCATCGACCTCGACGGCAATGGCGTAGGCGAGCCTGTCCACAGCTGGAAGATGCCTGTGGAAGGCACCGTGCCTTTCAAGCCTGCAAGTTCCGACGACTTCAGCGAGCCTGCACTCGGGACGCAGTGGCAGTGGAATCACAATCCCGTCGACGATGCATGGTCGCTTACCGAGAACCCCGGAAGCCTGACCCTGCACGCGCAGAAGGCCGACAACTTCCTGATGGCACGCAACTCGCTGACGCAGAAGATGTTCGGTTATACCGGAACAATGACCGTCAAGATCAATCTTTCCGGAATCGAAGACGGCATGCGCTGCGGTCTTGCCATGATGGGCGGCGACCAGTTCCTCGTAGGCGTGCGCCGTGAGAACGGACGCAACGAAATCTATCAGGAGAACGGCATAGACGACGAATGGACCGTGAATGAGGCTGTGGAACTTGCCGATGAGAACGTATGGCTGCGCTTTACCTACAACATCAATGACGAAGCCTACGAAATGTCGTGGTCGACAGATGCGGAGACCTTCACCGCCATCGGCACCGGCGTCAAGCCCTGCTACGGCAACTGGAAGGGCGCACGCCCCGCAGTGTACTGCTACAACGTGACCGATGGTGGCGGATACGCCATGTTTGACTACTTCAATTATTACTATAATTGATGTATCGGCAAAAAATGCTAAATTTGTCTTTGATATGGAAAAGATCATACTTACAGGAGACCGTCCGACCGGACGACTTCACCTAGGACATTACGTAGGCTCCCTTCGTCGTAGGGTCGAGCTTCAGAATTCAGGAGAATTCGACAAGATATTCATCATGATTGCAGACGCTCAGGCGCTGACCGACAATGCAGACAATCCTGAGAAGGTCCGTCAGAACATCACCCAGGTTGCTCTCGACTATCTTTCTGCCGGCCTTGACCCGTCAAAGTGCAACATCTTCATCCAGAGTATGGTGCCTGAACTCACCGAGTTCACGTTCTACTATATGAACCTCGTAACGGTCCAGCGCGTCCAGCGCAACCCGACCGTGAAGCAGGAGATCCAGATGCGCGGCTTCAGGGATGACGACGATGCCAACAAGAAGGGCACTCCCGTCGGCTTCTTCTGCTATCCCATCAGCCAGGCGGCCGACATCACCGCCTTCAAGGCTACGACGGTTCCCGTAGGCGAGGACCAGGCTCCCATGATCGAGCAGTGCCGCGAGATTGTGCATAAGTTCAATGCCACATACGCACCCGTGCTCGTGGTTCCCGAGATGCTTCTTCCCGATTCAGCAGCCTGCATGCGCCTTCCCGGCACCGACGGCAAGGCCAAGATGAGCAAGTCGCTCGGCAACTGCATCTACCTCAGCGACTCTGCAGAGGAGGTGTGGGCTAAGGTGAAAGGCATGTTCACCGACCCCGGCCATCTTCAGGTCAGCGACCCCGGCAAGGTAGAGGGCAACTGCGTCTTCACATATCTTGACGCATTCTGCCGTCCCGAGCACTTCGAGAAGTTCCGTTCAGCCTTCATAGGCAGAAAGGTCAGCTTCGAGTTCAACACCCTCGACGAGGTGAAGGCACAGTACCGTGCCGGCGGCCTTGGCGACATGATGATCAAGACCTTCCTCAACTGCATCCTCAATGATGTCCTCGAGCCTATCCGCGCCCGCCGCGCCGAGCTTGAGAAGGACATTCCTGCAGTATGGGAGATTCTCCGCAAGGGTACCGAGGTTGCACAGGCAACTGCAGCCCAGACCCTCAAGGAAGTCAAGCAGGCAATGCGCATTGACTATTTCAATGACGCCGACCTCATCGCAGGAAAATAGAACATACATATTCAACCCCCAATTCTTATGAGGAAAAGGAGACTGTTTATCGTGACAGCGCTGGTATTGCTATTGGCAGTACCGGCGTTTGCCGTATTCAACGAGAAGGATCTCGGCCAGACGCTCAGCGTCCTTCGCCAGGAGCTCAAGACCGAATACGGCAAGATGGCCGGGTCAAGCGAGAGGCTTACGAAGAGCAACGACATGCAGCACCACCAGATGGTGAACATGATGAAGAAGTGCAACGAACTTGCGCTCATGCTCTATTCGCAGAAGCAGGACTTCACCTTCGACATGACATACGCCCTCAAGAGCGTGACAAAGGAGTATGAGGACTTCAACAAGCGCAGGATGCCTTTCGACGACATAGTCTCAAGGATGGACCTTGAGATCGACCGCTACTCGCGCCTCGTGGAGTCCCTGCGCCGTCTGCCGCCCCAGCTGCATGACGTGTATGACCTTCCCGACAGCCTCCAGTATCATAACGATACCCTGAACTTCGACATACCTGCCGAGCTGGAGGATGACTGCCTGGATCCTGCGCATCATCATCACGATTCGTTCGAACTTGACGAGCAGGGCCAGATTGACCGTGACTCCTGCCTCTTCTATGCGGCCAGCCTCCTCAAGATGTATTCCGACATCAAGGACAAGATCGTCACCGACAATGACTACTATGAGGACACTGCAGACCGTCTGAAAGAGAGCTACGACTATGCTCAGGCCCGATATTCTGTATTGCAGAAGCGCATCTTCGTCGACGGGCAGAACAACTATTTCAAGGTTCTCAGCGGTTTCAAACGCCAGTGGCAGACCGCAAAGCGCGAGGTCCGCAACAAGTATGACACCAAGTTCTACGTCGATGAGAACGGCCTTCCGGTGAAGAGCCAGTGGCAGGGCCCTATGGTCTTCGGATTCGTGGCGTTCGTTTTTGGCTTCCTTGTGCTTGCCGTTTTGCTTGCACTCTTCGCTGTCAAGATGGTGAAGCGCTTCGTGAAGCACATGCGCCGCGATACCTTCAAGGCCCGCGAAAGATGCCTCATCTATCTTGCCACAAGCTTCATCTTCGCCTGCGTGCTGATGATAGTCCTGCTGTTCGTGCCGAACCAGAACTTCTTCTCGGTGGCTTCTAAGCTCGTGCTTGCGTTCGCATGGCTGCTGGTTGCAATCCTGCTCTCTCTCGCAATCCGTCTGAATGACGAGCAGACCAAGGCCGGCATGCACCTTTACGTGCCCATCATCGTTGCCGGACTGTTCGTCATCATTTTCCGAATCATCTTCATCCCGAACAGCCTCATCAACGTGATCCTGCCTCCGCTCATGGTGCTGTTCCTCATCTGGCAGGCAGTTGCGTGCAAGAAGTACAAGGATGAAGTTGAGCCCGGCGATGCCGCTCTCGGCTGGATCACCCTCGCAGTGTTCGCCGCAACTACCGTAGTAGTATGGATAGGATATGTGTTCATCGGAGTCATGGTCCTCATCTGGTGGCTGTTCCAGGTTGCCTGCATCGAGACCATCACTGCAATACGTGAGCTTCTCGACCGCTACGACAAGAAGAAGCTGGTTGCCGACTTGAACAAGTTCTATGGCATCAAGAAGGCATCAGTAAGCAAGGCAAGGGAAGGGGAGTACCTTTCAGTCACATGGATCTATGACCTCATCAGGATGACGGTCCTGCCGGTCATCACCACCTTCTCGATCCCGTTCTGCCTCAAGATGGCCGCTGACGTGTTCGACTTCACGGGCACGTTCAAGCAGCTGTACTATTCACCCATCGTGGCGCTCTACGATGCTGCGGCCAAGCCTATCCTGCACGTTTCAGTGTTCAAGATAGTGCTCGTCATCTCGCTGTACTTCGTGTTCAAGTATCTGGTCTATGTGACCAAGGCCCTTTACAAGGACCTCCGCACCATGTCGGTCAAGCGCCAGAGCGGTGCTAACAGCATCAAGCTCAACCAGATAAACTTCTCGCTTGCGAACCATGTGATCAACTTCATCATCTGGGCTATCTTCGTCATCACCATCATCATTCTGTGGAAGATTCCCGTAGGTGCCATCTCGGTAGTGTTCGCAGGCTTGGCTACCGGTCTCGGTCTCGCCATGAAGGATATCCTGAACAACTTCATCTATGGTATCCAGCTCATGTCCGGCCGCCTCAGGGTCGGTGACTGGGTGGAGTGTGACGGTGTGCGTGGCAAGGTCACGGCCATCTCATACCAGAGCACCCAGATAGAGACTCTGGAAGGCGCTGTGATGTCTTTCCTGAACACTGACCTCTTCAACCGCAACTTCAAGAACCTCACGAAGAACAACGCATACGAGTTTGTGAAGATAGTCGTCGGCGTCGACTACGGCTCTGACGTGGAGCATGTACGCGAAGTGCTGCTCAATGCCATGGAGGCCCTCAAGACTGAGGACAGGTTCGGCCGCGACATAATCGACCCCAAGCGCGGAGTCACCATCGCCTTCGACGAATTCGGAGACAGCAGCGTCAACATCGCAGTCAAGCAGTATGTGCTCGTATCCGAGCGCAGCGGCTTCATCGCCAATGCCAAGGAGGCCATCTACAAGGCCCTCAACGACAATAACATCGGAATCCCGTTCCCTCAGAGGGACGTTCATATCATTCAGTAAATGGTAAAGATCTATTGCATCAACACAGGTACCGTGAAGTCTTTCCAGGAAGGCACCACCCTTCTGGAAATGCTCCCGGAGTTCAATCTTGAGAATCCCGAGCGCTTTCTTGCGGCAAAGGTGAACAACGTCCTCGAGGGCCTCAAGTTCCGCGCGTTCAACAACCGCGACGTGGAATTCGTCGACTACAGTTCCTACTGCGGCCGCGGCACCTACTGCCGTTCGCTCTGCTTCCTGCTCAGCAAGGCATGCGACGACCTTTACCCGGGTAGCCGCATCACTATGAGGCGCCCGATTTCCAAAGGTTACTTCTGCAACCTGATGAAGGCCGACGGCACCAGTCTTACCGCAGCAGACGCCCAGGCCATAAGTGCCCGGATGAGGGAGATTGCCGATGCCGACATACCCTTCCACCGCTACGAGGTGCGAATGGACGAGGCGATAGAACTCTTCCGCAAACGCGGCAGGCAGGACAAGGTGAACCTCCTGCAGTCAAGCGACGGCATATACGTAAACTACTATACCTTAGGCAATTATCCCGACATGTACTACGGTGCACTCGTGCCGTCTTCAGGCTACATCAAGGTATGGGAGCTGATGCCGTACAGGGGAGGGATGATCCTGCGCGTGCCCAACCGCCACAACCCGTCAGAGCTTGCGCCGTTCCTTGAGCAGCCCAAGACCTTCGAGGTGTTCTCTGAGAGCATCAGGTGGAACGCCATCATGGGCCTTGACAACGTGGGCGACGTTAACCTTGCATGCAGCAGCGGCCGTGCCAGCGAGCTCATCCAGGTATCCGAGGCCCTGCAGGAGAAGAAGATAGTAAAGATGGCCGAGGACATCCACCGCCTCTACCATTCCGAGAAGAAGGTGCGCCTCGTGCTCATCACCGGCCCCTCAAGTTCAGGAAAGACCACCGTCTGCAAGAAACTGAGCATTCAGCTGATGGCTTGCGGGTTGAGGCCTATATCCTTCTCGACCGACGACTATTTCGTGAACCGTGTCGAGACTCCCAAGCTCCCCGACGGCTCGTACGACTTCGACAACTTCGAGACCGTGGCGCACGACGCCCTGCAGCAGGACGTAATCCGCTTGCTTAACGGTGAGGAGGTGGAAGTACCTGAGTATAACTTCGTTACCGGCATCAGGGAATATAACGGCAAGAAGCTGAAGCTTGAGCCGCAGACCGTGCTGCTCATCGAGGGCATCCACGCGCTCAACCCCAAGCTGACCGAGCTCATCCCCGAGGACACCAAGTACCGCATCTTCATCAACGCCATCACCAGCATAGCGCTCGACGACCATAACTGCATCCCCACTTCCGACAACCGTCTGCTCCGCCGCATTGTGCGCGATTACAACGTCGGAGCCTTCACGGCAAGGCAGACCATCAGCAACTGGCCCAATGTGCGCCGTGCCGAGGTGAAGTGGATATATCCTTACCAGGAGACCGCCGACGTGCTGTTCAACTCCGCCTATCTGGTAGAGTTCGCGGTGCTGCGCAACCACGCCGAGCAGGTGCTTGCCACCGTTCCAAAGAACTGCCGCGAGTACAGCGAGGCCCATCGCCTCCTGACCTTCCTGAGCTACTTCAACCCGGTGAGTGACAAGGAGATACCTCCGACCTCGCTGCTCCGAGAGTTCGTAGGAGGCAGCAGCTTCAAATATTGATGATAAAGGCCTGATTACTTAGCAATCAGGCCTTCTATTTCGTCTATGATGGTCTCGTCTGCCGGCAGCCACTTCACGCTGTGCAGATGCTCCCGGTCAAGCCAGGCCGCCGCCTCGTGCTCCAGCAGGGTCAGCGAGCCTGAGACCACGCTGCAGAGGTAGCAGCGCATCGACAGGTGGAAGGCAGGGTAGTCCCACTCGATCGTGGTCACATAGCGTTCCACGTTGATTTCAGTGTCCAGTTCTTCGCGGATCTCGCGCACCAGCGCATCCTCCGGAGCCTCGCCGGCCTCGACCTTTCCGCCCGGGAATTCCCACCATCCCTTCCAGTCGCCGTATCCCCGCTGCGTCGCGAATATGCGGTGGTCGTGAACGATGAGTGCTGCTACTACCTTAATGGTTTTCATTGAGGTTAAATATACGAAAAATATTAACTTTGTGTTCATGAGCACAAAGAAACAAGTGTATATATGGAACTGAGACAGTTGAGATACTTCGTGACTGTTGCGAAGACTCTGAATTTTTCCGAAGCGGCCAAGTCGCTGTTCATCACCCAGGGCACTCTCTCCCAGCAGATAAAGCAGCTGGAGGACGAACTGGGAAGCGAACTGTTCGTGCGTTCGTCGCACAGTGTGTCACTGACAGAAGCCGGAACTGAGATGCTTCCTCTGGCGCAGCATGCGCTGAAAGATTCCACTGAATGCTTCCAGCGCATATCCGACCTGAAGAAAGGCGTGACAGGCACACTGAACATAGGCCTGACTACTTCTTTCAGAGGCATACTCAACAACGCCCTCAAGGTATACTTGAAACAATATCCGAACGTAAAGCTGCAGATCATTTACAGCAGCATTGGTGAACTTATCACCATGCTGGATGAGCATGAGATAGATTTCTTCATAGCATTCAAGTCGGCCGTGCAGTATGATGAGATAGATACTGACCCTCTCCTGGATTCGGAGCTGTGTGCCGTGATGAGCAAGGAGCATCCCCTTGCTGACAGGAAATCACTCACCATGAAGGATCTGGAGCGGCAGCGCATCGTTCTCCCGAGTTCCGGACTGCAGTCCAGAAAGGCATTCGACCGCTTCGTGGACGCCGATACCAGCAGCCTCAACATCTGTGTCGAGATCAACAATCCTCACGGAATCATCAAGCTGGTACACAGCACGCAGCTGATAGCGATAATGTCCTCACTG
>JAKSKK010000047.1 GCA_024401745.1 Bacteroidales bacterium | reverse complement strand
CTGAGGCCATTTTATAAACTTTAATCACAGCAGTTCAACTGCTGATTGGAATTATATATGACGCCGCGCCCAGCAGGATCACCAGCAGGGCATGCAGCTCATGGTTCAGCGTGGCGAAGACTATGCCCGTGTCCCACGAAGCGCCGTATATGCTCGAGAGGGTGAGGGCGACCAGATAGTGGTATGCTCCCATCCCGCCGGGGACCGGTATCACGGATGCTATGTTGCCCACGGCCGAGATGAACAGGGCATCTACTATCCCGAGCCCCTCCAGGGCAGGAACGGCCTTGAGCATGCACCAGCTCATCAGCACGTACATCGTCCAGATGCATGCGGTGTACAGGGCGAAGGCCCATTTGTGGTCCATTTTCGAGATGCTGCCCATGCCGTGCCAGAGTCCGCTCGCCACTGATGCAAGCTTCCCGCACAGGCGGCTTCTGCTCCTGAACCTGAATATGGCCCATATTCCGGCGGCGATGACTGCAGCTGCCAGCAGTGCCACCCACCATAGCGATATCTCGCTGCGGCCGGCCAGAGGCCTGACTATCTGCTCCTGAAAGAAACTGCCGAACCTGCCGGCGCCAAGGGCGAGGGCGAGCACGAACAGCAGCCCGATCGCAAGGAAGTCCCAGAGGCGCTCCATGACGGCGGTGCCTAGGGCTTTGTCGTATCCGCAGCGGCTGCATACGTATCCGCAGCGGACGAACTCTCCTGTTCCGGGAAGGACCATGTTGGCAAGGTTGCCCACATTGTTGGCATCCCACAGGCGTGCGGCGCTAACCTCGGGGTCAAGCGGCCTGAGCAGGAGCTTCCAGCGCAATGCTCTGAATATCAGCGCTCCGACCGATGCCGCAAAGAAGGCGGGGACCCATATCCAGCGGGTCTGGCCAAGGCCGGACAGGAAAGCCTGCCAGTCCACCTTGCGGAAGGCGAACCACACGAAGACGACTGCCAGAAGAAACGACAGCGTGTACTTTATTGCCGATTTTGCTTTCTTGTCCATGGTTGGCAAATTTAGTCATTATCAAGATAATTTTTCGTATTTTTGTATGTTAAAATCTACACTTATGAAATCGATTCTCGGCATAGGCAATGCCCTTACTGACATACTTGCGGTACTGCCCGACGACACTCTTCTCAACACATACCATCTGCCCAAAGGCAGCATGCAGCATGTCGACATGGAGACGGGAGACAAGATCTGGGCTGCGCTCAAGCCTCTTGGCGTCAAGTACGTGGCAGGCGGCAGCGCCGCCAACACCATCAGCTGCACTGCCATCTTCGGCATGCCCAGCAGCTTCATAGGCAAGATCGGCGACGACGAGCTCGGCCATCTCTTCAAGAGCGACCAGGAGCAGTACGGCATACATACGACCCTTCTCAAGAGCGAGCATTCCAGCGGACGCAGCATGGTCTTCGTCAGCGGCGGCAACGCTGAGCGCACCTTCGCGGTGTACCTTGGTGCGGCGCTCGACCTGGTTCCAGAGGACCTCAAGCCCGAGTACTTCCAGGGCCATGACTATTTCCATATCGAGGGATATCTTGTTCAGAACCAGTCGCTTATACGCAGGGCTGTGGAGCTTGCCCACGAGGCCGGCTGCCTCATCAGCCTCGACATGGCATCCTACAATGTGGTGGAGAGCAACCTCGCCTTCCTGCACGACATCGTCGAGAAGTACGTCGACATAGTCTTCGCCAACGAGACCGAGGCAAAGGCCTTCACCAAGATCGAGGATCCCAGGGAAGCGCTCGATGCCATCTCCAGGATGTGCAGCATAGCAGTGGTCAAGGTCGGAAAGGACGGCAGCTGGGTCAAGAGCGGCGACGAGGTCCACTACATTCCCGTCTGGCCCGCTGAAGCCGTCGATGCCACCGGAGCAGGTGACACCTACGCCGCCGGATTCCTCTTCGCCCATGCGCACGGCATGCCGCTGGAAGTGTGCGGAAAGGTGGGATCCATCATTGCAGCCAAGGTGGTCGAGGTTGTAGGTACCAAGATAGACATTCCCCGCTGGCGCGCCGCAAAGGCCGAGATCAGGGAACTCATGGCAGAATACGAGCAGGCATGATATTCATCAATCCATTGACCTTGCTGGTGCGCAAAATAGCACTGCACAGGAACGCGTCCCATGCACCGACCCGTATAATCCCTCTGACGGAGCTTGGCAAAGCAACGGTGCTCGTCGACATGGACGCCGACGCCGACTTCGTGTCCAGGGATGTGAAGAAGTTCTTCGATGAGCATGGCATTCCCGTGCAGGTCCTCAACCTGCAGAAGTGGGACATCAACATATTCGGCATGATGAAGAAGAACAAGCTCCAGGAGATGCACGACTGGGACGCCGACCTCTTCATCTCGCTCGCTGGCCCCGAGAACTTCACCGCAGAGTATGCCTCGCGCTGCAGCAGGGCACGCTTCAAAGTAGGGCGCTACGACCTTCCCGAGAATGTGTTCGACATAGTGATAGCGAACCGGGAGCATCAGTTGCCCCGTCAGCAGGTGGCCTTCGCCACCGTCAAGGATTATTTGTTAATGATCATATAATGAGCAAGTTGAAAGAATTCGGCCTGGCGGCTCTCAAGGGCTTCGGCATGGGAGCCGGAAGTGTGACCCCCAGCGTTTCGGCCGGCACAATAGCCCTTCTTACCGGCATTTATGGCAAGATTATCGACAGCCTTGACTCGCTGTCGAACAAGAAGACCTGGAAGGCCCTCTTCTCAGGCAATGTCAAGGAGTTCTGGAGCCTCATCAACGGCACTTTCCTCGTTGCGCTGGCCCTGGGCTTCGTGGTAAGCGTACTGGCCCTTGCCGGAGTCGTGGACTGGGGCCTGACTCACTATCCCATCATCACCTGGGCATTCTTCTTCGGCCTCATCATCGCCTCCACCGTGCTGCTGCTCAAGGGCACGAAGGGCCTCAGATGGACCGACCTGATCTGGGCTGCCATAGGCATAGCCCTGGGAATAGGCATCTGCCGCCTCACCCCCTCGGAGTCTCCGGATTCACTGCTCTACATCTTCATCTGCGGTGCAGTCTCAGTCACAACGATGATACTTCCCGGCATTGCGGGCGCCTTCGTCCTGCAGGTCATGGGAAAGTATGAATACATCATCAATGCCATCGCTCCTCCGATGAACTGGCCTGTGCTGGGCGTGTTCGCACTCGGCTGCATAGTGGGCCTGCTGGCCTTCGCCAAGTTCCTCAAGTGGCTCATGAGCAAGTGGGAGAGGCAGACGATAGTGCTGCTCATCGGCTTCGTGATCGGCTCGCTGGTGCGTCTGTGGCCCTATTACGACATGGAGGCCAACCGCGTTGCGCAGGAACTCCGCACCGGCATGCCCGCGACCACCGTCGACCTGCAGATTCCGGGCGCCATCATAGCCTGCATCGTGGGCGTGGCCCTCGTGGCCGTCATCGCCTTCATAGGAAACCGAAATAACAAAGAGGCATGAAACGCATAGCTACCGTTGCAGTTGCCCTGCTGGCCTGGAGCTTTGCGGGCAGCGCGCAGATATTCGACTTCGACTTCGGCATGGAGCGCAAGCCCCAGAAGCCGGTCAAGTTCGAGTATGACGTCGATTTCTGGTACTATTTCGACAACAGGGAGTTCTCTGCTTCAGACAATATCTACTATGCTTCCGGCACCACCCACGGAGTGCTGGTGACTCCATACGCCGGCCTGAGCGTGCAGCAGGGCAGGAACGTGAACCACAGGTTCATGCTTGGCACTGAGTTCTGCCGCGAGATGGGAGCAGGCCAGAAGCTTGGAGACGTTCCCAAGGAAGTCCTCGCGTTCTATGACATGCATGCCACCGGCAAGCGCGGATGCTTCGAGGTTGTGGCAGGCGTGTTCCCGCGCGCCTTCCAGGAGGCCGACTATACCGAGGCCATCTACCGTGGAGGCCTGAAGTTCGGCGACAGGAACTTCGAGGGCTGCATCCTTAAGTACGGCAACGGCCGCTTCTATGCCGAGATGGGCCTCGACTGGATGGGAATGCGTGGCTACGACGTGAAGGAACGCTTCCAGATATTCACTGGCGGGCATTGGGACGCCACCTCGTGGCTGAGGCTCGGCTGGGCTGCCAGCATGTATCATTTCGCCGGTTCCGACGTTGCTCCCGGAGTGGTCGACAACCACCTCCTGAACCCATATATCAAGCTGAATTTCGCGAAGCAGACCGGTCTGCAGGAGCTTTCGCTCAAGGCCGGTGCCCTGCTGACCTACCAGTGGGACCGTGTGCAGTCTGACGACGTGCAGTGCCCTGGTGGTGGAGAGTTCGTGATTGGTCTGAGGAACTGGAACGTGGGTCTGAGGAATACACTGTACGTAGGTGGAGGCATCATGCCCAACTACTTTGGCAGCGATACCGCAGGCGAGATGTACGGCAGCCGCCTCTACATGGGCAATCCCTTCTACCGCAGCGGCCCTTACGACATGGCAGAGCTCTCATACAGCCCGAAGATCACCGATTACCTGAGGCTCGACCTCGTCTTCCGCATCTATTGCGGCGTGTCTCCCGAGCACACGGGCAGCTTCGGCTATGCCGGCAACCAGCAGATATGCTCTCTGGTATTCGACCTCGACAAGATCCTCAATCCTACCCGCGTGTGCGGCAGGATCGGGGCGTTCCATCCTGAGAAGAAGCACCGCAGGCATACTGACGGAGTCTTCTCCCTGTAGTCTAGCTGATTCTTTCGAGATTGCACATTATCAGCGAACCGTCATCGGCCCGCAGGTGCATGCCGTTGCCCTGGCAGTAGCGCCAGAACGAGCAGTCGGAACATTTGCCTTCCTTCGCCCAGCTGCGGTCGCGGAAAGGCTGGAAGCGGTTCTCCCACACATCCACGAAGTCATCCTTGTAGATGTTGCCCTGGTCGAAGTGGGCGCGGACGCTGTTGCATCCTGAGATGCCGCCGTCGATGCGCACGGAGGCTATGCTGAGTCCCGCCTGGCAGGTGAACAGATGGTCTCTGACCTTGCCCTCGTAGCGGCCAAGGAAGCCCTCGCAGGCGTATTCGAGCTTTATGCGGCCTTCCTCCCTTGTCTTCACGATGAAGTCCATCAGCTTGGTGTACTGCTCTGCGCTGAGCTGCAGCTCAGGGTCGCTGGCAGCGCGGCCGACGGGGAAGACGGTGAAGATTCTCCAGGCCTTGAGTCCGAGCGAGATGAGATATTCCTTGAATTCCTCGAGGCGGGGGAAACTTCTCTGGTTCACGCACGTGACAACGTCGAAGCCTATGCCAGGTTCCGCTGCAAGGCGCTTTATCGCCTCTGTGGCGTGCGTGAAGGCGCCGGGAGTGCCACGCATCCAGTCGTGCTCCTGCTCGAAGCCGTCGAGGCTTATTGTTGCCGAGCGCATGCCGGAACGCAGGAGCTCGTCTATCTTGGCGCTGCTCATCAGTCTGCCGTTGCTCACGAGGCCCCAGGGGAAGCCGAGTTCGGTGATGCGTCTGCCGCAGGCTGCCAGGTCCTCGCGTACCAGCGGCTCGCCGCCTGACAGTATGATGAGTATCCTGTGCGGGTCATAGACCTCCCTTATGCGGAGGAGGACCTTCTCGAAGTCCTCGAAAGGCATGTCGGGCTGCAGCTCGGATATCTTGCAGTCACTGCCGCAGTGGCGGCAGCGCATGTTGCAGCGCAGGGTGCACTCCCAGAATAACTGCTGGAGGGGGTGCTGGCGCACCTCCTCCTTGATGATCTGCCTCTGGGCCTCGAAGGCCAGACGCTGTTTAAAGCTCAGCTGTGACATCGATGTTCTCTTCTGCCTCAGCGTCTTCCTGCTCTTCCTGTGCAGGACAGCTTACCTTGGTGTCCTCTCCCGGATACTCCAGATTCTCGGGGGGAATGTAAGGTCCATAGCATGCAGTGAATGTGAGCAGGCCGGCTGCTCCCATCAGTGAGCGAAGGATGTGTTTCTTCAGATTCTTCATATACTAAGCTCTACGGGGCAATGGTCTGACCCCATTATTTCGTTATGTATCTCTGTGCCGGCTATGCGGCTCCTGAGTGATTCCGACACCAGGAAGTAGTCGATTCTCCACCCTACGTTCCTCTCGCGGGCAGCCATGCGGTATGACCACCAGGAGTACTTTGCCTCGCCGGGATGCTGGAAGCGCCAGCTGTCGCAGAATCCTGCTGCGAGCAGTTCGGTGAACTTTGCACGTTCCTCGTCGGAGAATCCTGCGTTGAAATGGTTGGTTGCCGGGTTCTTGAGGTCTATCTCCTCGTGCGCCACGTTCATGTCTCCGCAGATGATCACGCCTTTCTTCTGAGCAAGGCCGCTCACGTAGGCGCGGAAGGCGTCCTCCCACTGCATGCGGTAGTCAAGGCGCTTCAGACCGTCCTGAGAGTTAGGGACATACACGCACACCAGGTAGAACTCCGGCATCTCAAGGGTGACGCAGCGGCCCTCGTGGTCGTGCTCGTCCACTCCTATGCCGTAGCTGACGCTGAGCGGTTCGTGCCTTGTGTAGATGGCGGTGCCGGAGTAGCCTTTCTTGTCGGCATAGTTCCAGTAGGACCTGTATCCGAGGAACTCGAGGTCCAGCTGGCCCGCCTGGAGCTTGGTCTCCTGCAGGCACACGAAGTCGGCGTCGAGCTCGGTGAAGATGTCAGCGAAGCCCTTTCCACACACGGCGCGCAGGCCGTTCACGTTCCAGCTTATGAATTTCATCGTACTATTCTATTGTCCACTCTGCGCCGTTCTTTCCGTCCTTCACCTGAATGCCGAGAGCCTTCAGGGCGTCCCTGATATGGTCGGAGGTGGTCCAGTCCTTTGCTGCCTTTGCGGCGGCGCGCTGCTCGAGAACCATGTCCATGAGGCCGGCGATGACCTTGCCTGAGGTGCCGTCGGTGCCTTCCTCGTCCTTGAGTCCGAGCACACCGAACACTATGTCGTCGAAGAGCTGGCAGAGGGTGTCGAGGTCTTCCTTGGCGAGCTTTACGCTGCCGGCCTTGGCGCTGTTGATGATGCGCACGGCCTCGGAGATGCCTGCAAGGGCGATAGGGGTGTTCATGTCGTCGCAGAGGGCGTCATATACATTCTCCCACAGAGCCTTGACTTCGGCGTTGACTGCAGTGCAGCTGTCGGGAGCCACACCGAAGGCTTCCTCGCCGTAGACGTACTGCGGGGCCTTGCGTCCTGCCATTGCGTAGAGGTCCTTGGCTGCCTGCATGAGGCGCTTGAGACCCTTCTCAGCGGCCTGCAGGGCCTCGTTTGAGAAGTCGAGGGTGCCGCGGTAGTGGGCCTGGAGTATGAAGAAACGTATGGTCATGGGGCTGTATGCCTGGGCGAGCTTGTCGTGCTCACCGGCAAAGAGCTGGGGCAGGGTGATGAAGTTGCCGAGGCTCTTGCCCATCTTCTGACCGTTGATGGTGATCATGTTGTTGTGTACCCAGTAGTGCACGCCCTGAGTGCCGCGGCAGGCCACGTTCTGGGCAATCTCGCATTCGTGGTGGGGGAACATGAGGTCCATACCGCCGCCGTGAATGTCGAACTCCTGGCCGAGGTACTTCTCGCCCATGACTGAGCACTCGAGATGCCAGCCGGGGAAGCCTTCGCCCCAGGGTGAGGGCCAGCGCATGATGTGCTCGGGCTCTGCCTTCTTCCAGATAGCGAAGTCGAAGGGTGCG
This sequence comes from Bacteroidales bacterium, assembly GCA_024401745.1. Lineage (GTDB taxonomy): Bacteria > Bacteroidota > Bacteroidia > Bacteroidales > UBA932 > Cryptobacteroides. The sequence continues at coordinate 3,945 of JAKSKK010000047.1, read as the reverse complement.
CGCTTGTCGCTCTGGCCGTCGAGCTCGCGCGTGCCCTCGAGGGTGTCGTCGAGGTTGCGGCCGCTGAGCACGCCGTATCTGTGGTCTTCGTTGTACTTGCGTACGTCGAAGTATATGCTTCCGTTGGACTCGTATGCGTAACCCGCGTCAAGGATGCGCTTCACGGCCTCGATCTGCTCTACGATGTGGCCGCTGGCCCTGGGCTCGATGCTGGGAGGTGCCACGTTGAGCTTGCGCATGGCCTCGTGGTAGCGCAGGGTATAGGTCTGCACCACCTCCATGGGCTCAAGCTGCTCCAGGCGGGCCTTCTTTGCTATCTTGTCCTCTCCTTCGTCGGCGTCATGCTCGAGGTGGCCTACGTCGGTGATGTTGCGAACGTAGCGCACCTTGTAGCCGAGGTGGCGGAGGAGCTTGCTGAGTACGTCGTAGGTCACACCGGGGCGGGCGTGCCCGAGGTGGGCGTCACCATAGACGGTAGGTCCGCACACATACATGCCCACGTGACCGGGATTTACGGGCTTGAAGACTTCCTTTGTTCTCGAAAGGGTATTTGTGAGTCTGAGTGTTCTCATATCTTTTATGCTATAACATACAAATATACGAAACTTATCAATTCAAAAGCCCTTTTGCATCTTTGAATCAGACATACAAAACAGCATCGGTGAAACGGAGTAATTCCTTTTTAATTCTTTATTAACTGCAAAAGGGCCTATGTTTCGGCAGTTCGTTCCTAAATTTGTATAAATCGTTATTTACAATGAGACACGTTGGACTATTGCTTTGCATGGCAGGCCTCATAATGGCCTGCAACGGACCTGGAGAGGAATACATACCTGAACCCGTTCCCAAGCCGGAACCGACGCCTGTGACGCCCGAGGAGACCGGCATTCCCGCCCACGATTTCATCATGGGCTCGCTGCTTGGCTTCGAGAGGGACGTGCGCAACGGAAATGCAGGACATTCCGACGGCACCAATGAGACCACATACTACAACAAGCCCCTGTTCGATGCATACGACTACGAGTGCGACGACTCCGACTGGTGGGACGACATAGTGGAGGAGTATGTGTATGCCGGACTCGACTACATAATGCCGAACTGCCGCGGAAGGCTTCCCAAAGCTGATACCGACCGCTCATATTATACGGACCACGGCGACCCCGGCCACATAAAGGACCTCATCGCCGCGCTTGACAGGCGCGGAGAGACCAATCTCAAGATTGCGATCTTCGATGACGCGCCTGCATCATGGGCAGCGGCGAGGAACATGGACCTGTACCGCTCATACGTTCCCACGATGGGCGACACCGCGGAGGATGCCTATCCCATAGGCGACCTGGACGCATTCTACAAGTATGTGTGGGACTACAACATCAAGCTGGCGTTCGACAACTTCTACGGAGAGAACGCCGCAAACAACAAGTATCTCCTGAGAATCGGCGGCAAGCCGCTCCTGGTCATCTGGAGCCCCAACGGCTTCGTGAACGTGCCGTACGGCGGAGTGTTCCTTAACTGCAATGGCAAGCTGAAAGCCGTTATCGACAGGCTTCACGAGGACTTCAAGGCCACATACGGCGAAGAAGTGCACATCTGCCTCGACAGGGCCTTCTATGACCGCGACAAGACCGTCACATCCAAGGTGGCCGACTCCATGAACGACTGGTTCAACACCATTAAGGACGATGCTGCATTCTCAAGATCCCTGCGCTCCACGAACAAAAACATCGTCGGCGTGTCGGTTCCCGGATTCGTTGCAAACGACAAAAAGGGCAGCAAGATGTTCATCGATGCGAACCACGGAAAGACCTTGAGCGACAACCTCAGCTACTTCATCAAGAACAAGGCGACGCTCGTCATCCTCGAGGGCTTCACTGACGTATATGAGAACGCCTCCTACTGGAGAAGCACCGACACCAAGTACTACGATTTCCCTAACCAGAGACTCAACATCCTCAGGAAGTACAGCAGCAAGAACGCATATCCTGCCAAGTTCAGGGTAGAGGCCGAAGCCTGCGACTCATACAAGGACAATTCGACCGACAATTCCGGCAAGCAGTACCGTAAGGGTGACCTTGACGTGGCCCGCTGCGTCGACGGCTACAAAGGCTGGTGCGTGACCGGCACCGAGGCCGGAGAATGGCTCAAGTGGGTGGAGCTTCCCTACAGCAAGGGCAAGTCAACCATCAAGATAAGATATGCCTCTGCGAATGCCGCCAAGGTCAGCTTCGACATCGATGGAAAGAAAGGCGCAGAAGTCAGCCTGCCTGCCACCGGAGGCGAGTGGAAGGAGGTTTCTGCCGCTACCGTGGAATTTGAGGAGGACGGCTGGAGAGAGACGGTTCTCAACATCGTATCCGGCTCACCCGACATCAACTGCTTCACGATCATACACTGATGATCCGAATACCAAAGAAGCCCGACCAACCGGCCGGGCTTCTTTTATCGGGTCACAATCTGCTAAAGATCGTTGAGTTCTGCAATGGCGTCGTCCTTGCGGCCGACAACGATGTCCTGGTAGTCCTTGAGACCTGTTCCGGCAGGGATCAGGTGACCGCAGATCACGTTCTCCTTCAGACCTTCGAGGTAGTCGACGCGGCCGCGGATTGCTGCCTCGCTGAGGACCTTGGTGGTCTCCTGGAATGATGCTGCTGACATGAAGCTGTCGGTCTTGAGGGCTGCGCGGGTGATACCCTGGAGCACCAGACGGGCAGTTGCAGGGAGTGCAGGACGTGTTACGAGAGGCTTGAGGCCCTGACGCTCGAGTGAAGCGTTCTCGTTGCGCATCTCGCGGGCGTTGATGATGTCGCCGTCGGTGTACTTCTGTGAGTCACCGGCTGCGCATACATAGTACTTGCCGTAGATGCGGTCGTTCTCGTCCATGAACTTCCACTTGTCGACCATCTCTTCCTGAAGGAAGTTGGTGTCGCCAGGATTGGTGATCTCCACCTTGCGCATCATCTGGCGGACGATGATCTCGAAGTGCTTGTCGTTGATCTTCACACCCTGGAGGCGGTAAACGGCCTGAACCTCGTTCACGATGTACTCCTGAGCCTTTACAGGACCGAGGATTGCGAGGATGTCGCTAGGTGATACGCCACCGTCTGAGAGGGGAGTACCTGCCTTTACATAGTCGTCTTCCTGAACAAGGATCTGCTTGGTCATGGGCACGAGGTAGCTCTTCTTGGCGCCACTCTTGCTCTCGACGATGATCTCCCTGTTACCACGCTTTACCTTGCCCATGATGACCTGACCGTTGATCTCGGAGAGGATTGCGGGGCTTGAAGGGTTACGTGCCTCGAAGAGCTCGGTAACTCGGGGCAGACCACCGGTGATATCGCTGGCCTTACCGAAGGTACGAGGGATCTTCATGATGATGTCACCGACCTTGACCTGAGCGCCGTCCTCTACAAGTACCTGAGCCTTTACAGGGAGGTTGTACTGCTTGAGAGTGTCTCCAGCCTCGTTGATGATGTGGAGGGTAGGGCTCTTTGTCTTGTCCTTTGACTCTATGATGGTCTTGCTTGTGCTCTCTGCACCAGACTCTGTGATCTCCTTCTCGAAGGTAGAACCCTCGATCATGTTCTCATAGCGTACGGTACCGGCGGTCTCGACGATGGTGAGTGCGTTGTAAGCATCCCATTCGCAGATCCTGTCGCCCTTCTTGACGCTGTCGCCGTGCTTCTTGTACAGGATTGCGCCGTAAGGGATGTCGTACTGTGAGAATGTCATTCCGGTGTTTTCATCAACGATGCGGAGCTCGGTCATGCGGCTTACCACAACGTCCTCAGTTTCGCCGAGGTCGTTGACTCTCTGGATGGTACGGAGCTCTTCGAACTCGACGCGTCCGTTGTACTTTGAGTCAACTGAAGAATCAGCGGCTGCTGAAGAAGCGGTACCACCGACGTGGAAGGTACGGAGCGTAAGCTGTGTACCAGGCTCACCGAT
>JAKSKK010000046.1 GCA_024401745.1 Bacteroidales bacterium | reverse complement strand
CTTTCACGGTTGGAAAGTTGCCCGAACATCAAGACTGCGAGCTGGTTCCAGCACGTAAAAAACTTGACGTAACGATTTCCGTTGTATTTGTTTGATATTCTGAGGAATACATCCTTGTCGAGAAAATCTAAAAGCTGTGAGAACACGAATTTTCCGTTATGCATGTGCCATTCTACGATAGTCTGGCAAAGATAATTTCAAATCGGCGCGGTCTCAAAACCTTTGTAACAACCTAACTTTCAATATTTTCAAAGAACTTTTATGAATTTTTAGTGGACACTAATGATATAAACTATGAAAACCAATTCTTTTGAACGTAATCCAATACGTCAGCTACCCGATGGTACCATCACACGCGTGTTCCCATTTCACGTCAGCCTCGAGGGGAGGGAGAGCAAGGTGCTTTGCCGCGATGATGAAGACTATGACACATTCGTAAAGATTATCGTGGTCGGGGCAAGACGCAGGAATGTGATTCTTACAGTATATGCAGTCGTGTCCAATCACGGACATGCCATAGTTCTGGCAGCGAGAAAAGAAGATGCGGATGGATTTGGCGAAGAGGTAAAGAAAATATACGCGATGTATTTCAGAAGGAAATATGGAGACTCCGGCGCATTGAGGGGAATGAACGTAAATTCTCAGTGGCTGGACAGTGACTGGTACCTGAAAAATGCCATCGCATACGACATCAGAAACGCCCTTGACAACGGAGCATTTTCGATTCAGGATTATAAGTGGACTAGCTACAGGGCATATTTTGCTGACGTCAACTCACCCGAATATGAGTCTGCCAGGCTCGTCAGATCTCTCGGAAAAGAAGAAAAGCGAGCATTGATGCACACAAATGACGACCTGAGTGGTGTGAATTGGATGTTCGGACGTGACGGGACCCTGATTCCATATTCGGTCTGTGACCATAACTACGTGGAAGCAACCTTCGAGAACAGCCCTTCATTGTTTCTACAGAGAATAGGGATAGTGAATGTGGCTGAAATCTCTGAAAGACTGATAGATGGTCCAAGGAAGTTCATGAAAGATGAGGAAGTGATCCACGCTGTCAGTGATATCTGCCGAAGATGGTTCTCATGTGAGATACATGACCTTCCCTTTGACAAGAAATGCAGGTTGATTCCCTACTACTTCCGTTCTCATCGGACTAACGTCGCACAACTTGCCAGAGTATTTGAACTGCCCAAAGATTCAGTGGCAGAAATACTCAAAAAGAACGGGCAATAAACATCGGAAAGCAAAGATTTCGGGCTAGGTCTCATTTTGCCCATGGGGACCTAGCCAGCAGTAGAAGTGCAAAGAGCTGATACTCAAGTGTTTGGAAATTTCATCACGGCTAGGTCCCCGCCCCTCTCGATAGACCTAGCCAGAGGGATATAAAAAAGAGGCTGGCGGAACCAGTCTCTTTTCTGTGGAGATGTAGGGAGTCGAACCCTAGTCCAAACAAAGCCCCAAAAAGCTTTCTACACGCTTATTCCTTCTTTGATTGTCGGCCGCCGTACGAGAAAGGACACCCTTAGCGGAAGCTTATCCTTTGAATCTTAATGTGGCATAGAGGCGTCCGCCACACGCATCCGGTTTTGATGATACCCCTTGATCCGCCAGAACCGGCCTAATGGCTGGAGGGATATACGTCTGAACGCAACCTAGGCGCCCAGATTGATGCCAGAGCCCTGAGGGAATTAGCAAGCGTATGAATAATTGTAGTTGCCAGTTAATGGCTTGAAGACTGGGATTAACGGGCCAATCTCCCACTCCCGGCGTGCTTACCTTCCAAAGTCAGTGCTGTCAAAACCAGAACATCCCCGAAAAATAAACTTGCGGAAAGACAGGGATTCGAACCCTGGAACCGCTTTGGGCGGTTACACGCTTTCCAGACGTGCCTCTTCAGCCACTCGAGCATCTTTCCTTGACTCTGCAAATATATCAAATTTTGCAGATTTTAAAAACTGCCCGTTTAGATAATGAGCCGTCAGTGAATATTTCCATGGTCGGAAGCCACACCTCTATCCTTGCATTTCGATATTCTGGCTGCATTATCAACCGGGCAGCAGATATAGCTTTCAGTTTTGAAAGTCCAAATCAAGATGCAAGCATTGTGCCATACGTTGCATGTCAGAAGAGAAAAATTTTAGATATTTTTTGTGAGAAAAATTTGCAATCTCAAAATAAAGTACTACCTTTGCATCCGCAATCACGAAACGCTCGGGAGCTTAGCTCAGTTGGTTTAGAGCGTCTGCCTTACAAGCAGAGGGTCGGGGGTTCGACTCCCTCAGCTCCCACAAGAAAAAGAGATCGGAATTCCGGTCTCTTTTTTCGTTTCCTCAGATTAATTTATTAATTTTGTATGACTGGACGGCCCACACCACGTCCAGCCGCCGGACACCACATCCGGTTCATTTTCAACAAACCCATAATCATAGGGTTACATCGGGCCGGGACTGCGCGAGCACTCCCGGCCTTCTTGAGGAATGTCATTTATCTGGTTGTCTTCAGAGGAGAGCAGCCCCCGCCCATAATCTGCAAGAGTCGAGCAGCTTTTTTAAACAGAAGTGAAACTCTGGTATTTTTATCTCATGGCCAGCTTCACTGAGGCCTTGAGATTCTTCATGGCAGCAGGCTTCCGCATTGACTCCTGAAGCTGCCCGGCACCTTCAGAAATGCTGAGCACCTTGTCGAAGAGGTCCTGCTGCAGATCGTCTGCAATGCCTGCGGCGCATACGATAAGCGGCCTGTTCGAAGCGGCATCTCTTGCCGTCATGGCCACTACGGCGGGCAGCTTGCCGGTAAGGGTCTGGGCATCGAAGTGGCCCTCCCCTGTCACGACGGCCTCAAGCGCGTCGCCGGATTCGATGATGAACTGACGCATGCCGGACAGTTCCACGACCTTTCTGCCTCCCGGGAACATATCCGCGCCAAGCACTGCTGCAAGGGCTCCTCCTATTCCGCCGGCAGCTCCGGCTCCGGGAAGATTGGCAGCATCCACTCCCCGCGCCTTGCTGTACAGCTGCGACACTTGTCCCATCCAGGCCTCGGCGGCAGGCATCTGCCCCTCTTCCAGGCCTTTCTGGCGGCCGAACAGCATGACCGGCCCGTTCTCTCCGCACATGGGTGCGGCAGTGTCGTACCATACCTCGACGGGGCACAATGGCGCCATGCCGCTGAAATCAGCTGACGTTATGGGATCAAGCAGCCTTTCTCCGCCCGCGAAACGGGCTCCCAGGGCCTGCAGCATGCCAATCCCGGCATCAAGCGTGCAGGTTCCGCCAAGGCCGACTACTATCTTCTTCACTCCCCTTCCCGATGCGTCGAGGAGCAGTTCGCCAAGCCCGCGGCTGCTGAGCATGAAAGGGTTCCTGTCGCCATCGGAAATCTGGCCATAGCCGCATACGGATGCCGACTCGATGTATGCCACGCCGTCCGCCACAAGATACCGGGCGCACACAATGCTCCCGAGCGGGCCATGCACCTTTGCGGTAACTTCTTCAGCCTCAACATACTGGCTGACCGCAGCACAGAATCCCTCGCCTCCGTCAGACATGGTGAAGCAGCGCACGTCGTCGAAGCCGCATTCCTTCAGGGCATCGAGCACGGCCTCGTTGGCCTCGGCGCTGGTAAGCGACCCCTTGAATGAATCCATGGCCACTACGGCGGCCCTCCGGCTCCTCTTGCGCCCTACCATGAGCATCATGCCGGCAATGAGCACCGCGGTGCCCAGCACGGCCATCCAGGTGATGCGCTCGCCAAGCCACACGGCGGCTATCAGCATCGTGAAGAAGGGCTGGCAATATATGAGATTGGTGGTGCGCACGGTGCCCAGTTGTTTGAGGCACCAGTTCCACAGCACGAAGCAGGTCAGCGACGCCACCACGCCAAGATACACGAGATTTCCCCATACGGCAGGGCGTCCCAGTATGTCCGGGTCAAGGTTCAGGGGATGCACCAGGAAGAAATACGGGATGATCGACAGCAGTCCGTAGGCAAAGACCTTGCGTGTGATGAAGCGCATGCTGTACTTGCCCGAAACGCTCTTCATGAACAGGGAGTAGAACGCCCATGTGAGCGCAGCACCCACGGCCAGTGCGTCGCCAAGCGGATTCAGGTGCAGCACCAGCTCGCCGTTCAGCACAACCAGGGCCATGCCCACGAAGGCAACCAGGGAGCCAGCGACCTGCCGCATGCTGATGCGCTCGTCCTTGTAGAATGCCGACAGCACGAGTGCCGTCAGCATGGGCGCGCTGCAGACCAGAATGCCCACATTCGAGGCCGTGGAGTACTTCAGAGCCGTATTCTCGGTCAGGAAATAGAGCGAGCCGCCGCTGATTCCAAGCAGCAGCATGGTCAGTTCGTCCTTAAGCGATCTGCACCACAGGCGCTTGGGCGAGATTATCCAGATAAGGGCGTATGCCAGCACGAAGCGGAAGACGAAGATGTCGGCCGGCCTAAGGCCGTTGGAAATCAGTATCTTGGTAGATATGAAGGTCTCGCCCCATATAAGTACCACTGCAACCGCCACAGCCATGGCGATTGCAGTGCTTCCGCGGGAAAAGCCGCGTCTATTCCGATTCGATGCTGGGTTCAACGTGAAGCGTGATATGAGTTTCGGGGCCGTACTCACAGCGTACCTTGTCCTCGGCAATCTCAGTGATGTCATGGGCGGCCGCGACACTCATCTCAGGGTCGACCACGATGTGCGCCTCGATGATGATATTGGGGCCATTCCTGCGGGTCTTGAGGGCATGCACGTCGTCCACGCCATCGACCGAGCGAATGAGGGCGACTATCCTGTCTTCCATCTCGTCGGGGAGAGAGGCCTCAGTGAGTTCGCTCAGAGCGGGAATCATCATCTTGACCGCCACCACAAGTATGAAGATGCTGATTGCGCAGCACACGATGGGGTCGAGTATCGCCCACTTCCCGCCGAAGATCACGGCGGCACCTATGCCAAGAGCAGAGCCTACCGACGACAGAGCGTCGGACCTGTGGTGCCAGGCATTGCTTACCATGGCGGGGCTGTTCACCTTGCGGCCCACGCGGGCGGTCCACTGGAACAGGATTTCCTTGACTGCAATGGATGCCAGTGCAGCCCACAGGGCGATCTTGCCGGGGATTTCCAGCACTCCTCCGTGAGCGGCAGTGTTGATCTTCTCTATGCCTCCGGCCATGAGCTTGCCGCCCACAGCCATCAGCATCAGAGCCACTACGGCAGTGGCAAGAGTCTCGAACTTGCCGTGACCGTAGTCATGCCCCTTGTCCTGCTCTCGGGATGAGACCTTCACCATGATGATGACCACCACGTCGCTTATGAGGTCAGACAGCGAGTGCACCGCATCCGCCACCATGGCGGAGCTTCGGCCCACGAGTCCGGCAGCAAGCTTGAGCGCACTCAGCCCCAAGTTGGCCACTGCGCCCCAGACAGTAACTCTGGTGATTGTATGTTCCCTGGTCTCAGCCATGCCTCAGCGACTAATGCCTGATGTAGTATGTGACGTAGGTCACAACGCGCACCTTCTTGACCTGAGGCGTGTTGGAATCACGGTCCTCGATGCTGAACGTGCCCTGAGTGGCGCTCTTGATCTTGCCGAGCCAGCTGCCTGAATCCTGTGCGAACTTCTTTGCAGCGGCACGGGCATTCGCAGTTGCCTCCTCGATCATTTCAGGCTTGATGCTGTTCAGGGCCTCGAACTTGAACTGTGTGGAGTTCTCCCAGCTGTCAGCCACGAAGGTTATGCCCTTCTTCATGAGTTCAGCCTGCCTTGACTGCAGCATCAGGACACAGTCTACCATCTCGGTGCAAACCGTGATGACGCTGGTGCAGAGGTAACGGTAGACTCTGTCGTTGTTGCCGTACTCGGATGCATATTTGTCCGAGATCGTGGGAGCGGCAATGGTTATCTGCTCTTCGGGGATGCCTCCTGAAACGAGGAAATCGACGATGAGCTTGTTGTTCGTCTCGGTTTCGGCAAGGACGGATGCGAGGTCGTTGCCGCCGACCTTGTAGGTCAGGGGCCAGATGACCTTGTCAGCCTCCACTTCTCTCTCACAGAGGCCCTTTACGTCCACTGTCCTGTCGTAGGACTTGAACTTAGCTACTGAAATGGGCAGCATTGCACTTGCAATCACTATCGCTGCCGCAATTACTAGTACTTTCTTCATATCATTTGGGGAGGTTGAATGCCTTGGACATCTCGGCGAGCTGCTCGTCGGTCATGCCTTCGGGCTCGTGACCGAGCGCGCGGGAAGCTATGTAGATGAGGGCTGCCTTGTTGAGCACGTCCACCTGGTCGAAGGCCGACATGATGTCGACGTCGACGGCGAAGACGCCATGCTTCTCCCACATCACGACGTCGTAGTCGTCGTCGATGGTCTTGATGGTGGCGTCGGCAAGCTCCACGCTTCCGGGCAGCATGTAGGGAACCATTCCGAGGCCGCGAGGGCAGAATGCCTTGGTCTCGGGAATCATAGACCAGAGCACCTTGGTGGCCACGTCCTTCTGCATCCACTTCTGGGAATGAGTCAGGGCCACAAGCTCGATGGGATGTGTATGGAGTGATGCCTTATAGGGAGAGCCCTTGGCAATCAGGTAGTTATGCACGCTCAGATGGCTCGGGAGCTCTGAGGTGGGCATCACGACCTCGTCGGCGATTATCTCGTAATGCGCGCAGTCATCGCATATTCGGATGATGGCTCCGTTCTTCATAGGCTCGCGGGCAAGGTCGCGCATGCGCTTGCCTGTGCCCTTTGCATAGAAGAAGCAACCCTTGAGGTATGGCAGGGTCACGCCAATGTCAAAAGGTCCTGCGATGGCCGGCAGCGCCTTCTTGGCTGCGTCCAGCTCGTCGGTTATGTTGACTGTAATGTTGCCGCCGTTGCGCTCGGCCCAGCCTTTCTGCCACAGATATCCTGCGACCTCGGCAACCTGCTGAATCTGCTTTATCATATCAACTGAGGTAAGAATGTGCTGAAGATGAGCACGGCAAGGCCGGCCAGCAGCACGATGATTGTTTTCTTGGAAACTCCCTTCCATTCCTTAAGCACGATGCCCCAGACGTTGGAGAAGGTGACGTTAAGTGCCATGAGTATGCACCAGCTGAAGGTGAGCAGCACTGCGCTCTTGCCCTCGAGGAAGCCCTTTCCGAGGCTGAGGCCGAAGAACTGGCTGTACCACAGCAGACCTGCCAATGCACAGAAGATGAGGTTGTTGCCCCAGAGGGCGCCCTGCCTGTAGTCGCCGAAGGTCTTGTTCTTGCGGTTCTGCAGCAGACAGTATACGGCATTGGTAAGGAATCCGCCGAAGGTCACGAGCAGGGTTGCGGGCAGCGATGCGAATATGGGCTTTGTCTCGGGCCACTGGAGGTCGGCGCCGAAGCTGAGGCCGATTGAGAAGCATGCGCTCATCACACCGGAGAGAACTGCCACGGCAAGGCCCTTTCCGAAGTTGAAGTCCTTTACGGCCTTCTTCTTCTCTTCCTCAGGGAGTGCGGCAGCTTTCATGCCGCCGGCTATTCCTATGATGGCGATACCTATGAGCGTGACGACCACGCCCACCCAGATGGCGGTGGTGAGGTCACCGGTCTTGCCGGTGAACACGGGGCCGAGGATGGCGCCGAGGCCTGAGCAGAGGCCGAGAGCGATGCTCTGGCCGAGTGCCACGCCAAGGTAGCGCATCGAGAGGCCGAAAGTCAGTCCGCCAACGCCCCAGAGCACGCCGAACAGTATGCTCAGCAGCGACTCCTTGGGATATGCGGCGTACATTGCGAAGAGGCTCTCACCCTGAGGCACGGCGAGAAGAGCGCCGAGCAGAGGGAACAGGAGCCATGCGAACACGCCCTGCACCAGCCAGTAGCTCTCCCAGCTCCAGCTCTTGATCCTGTTGATGGGGACATAGCTGCTGGACTGGCAGAAAGCACCGACCGCGATGATAGCAAGGCCGATTATGATTGACAGAGTGACGCCCATGGCCTGTTAGCGCTTAGATGTGACCTCTGCCTCGTACTTTTCGATCTCGGCGATGACTGCGTCTCCGAGGGGAACGTCGTTACGGACGCAGAACTCGTCGTACACTGCACCCCAGGGCATTGCCTTGAACTCCTCGAGGAGGTGGAGCAGCTGGAAGGTCTTGCCCTCGAGCTCGTACTTGCGGATGAGCTCGGTGGGCTCGAGCAGTGCGCAGAGCATGCACTTCTGTGCTGCGCGGCTGCCGATCACGTATGCGCCGGTGCGGTTGATGGCACCGTCGAAGTAGTCGAGTCCGTAGTGTACGCGCTCAAGTGCTCCTGCACGTACGATCTCGTTGAAGAGCTCCTGGGTGGGATCGTCCTTGATGGTCACGTGGTCGGAATCCCAGCGTACGGGGCGGCTTACGTGGAGCATGAGCTCGGGAACGAAGTTGAGCAGTGCGCTCACCTTGTCGGCAGGGCTCTCGGTCGGATGATAGTGGCCTGTGTCGATAGTGGGGATCTTGCCGTTTGCTGCAGCATATGCGGTATAGAAGTCATGGCTGCCCACGGTGAAGCTCTCGAGGCCGATGCCGAACACCTTGCCCTCGATGCAGTCCTTCATGTGAGGCATCTCCTCAGCGAATATCTGGTCGAGAGAGTCCTTGAGGAGCTCTCGGTACATGAAATGGTTGACGCTCTGGTCCTTGCATCCGTCATGCACCCACACGTTCATGATACAGGGGTCGCCCTGGGCGAGACCCATCTGGTTGGATATCTCACGGCAGCGCTTTGTATGCTCGATCCAGAAGTCGCGTATTCCCTTGTCGGGATTCGAGAGCGAGAGGTTGCCGCTCTTGGGGTGCGAGAACGAGGTGCTGTTGAAGTCAAGCTTGGTGTCATTCTCGGCTGCCCAGTCGATCCAGCTCTGGAAATGCTCGGGGCCTACTTCGTCACGGTCTACGAACTTGCCGCCGAAGTCGCCGTAGATCTCGTGGAGGTTCAGGCGGTGAGTACCGGGGACGAGGCTCTTGGCCTTGAGGATGTCGGCGCGGAGCTCGTCGATGTTGCGGGCCTTGCCGGGATAGTTGCCGGTTGCCTGGATGCCACCGGTGAGGTCTCCTGTACTCTCGAAGCCGGCAACGTCATCGGCCTGCCAGCAATGCATGCTGAGGTGGAAGTCCTGAAGCTGTTCAAGCACCTTCTCGGTGTCGATGCCGAATGCGGCATAACGTTCCTTGGCGATCTCGTATGCCTTCTTTACTGATTCTTTCATGTTAGTTCTGTGGTTTATATGTTTTTGTCTCTATCGATTTTGCGAGCTGTTCGCGGGTAAGTCCGGCCTGGATCATCACGTTTCCGAGAGCCGTGCCCTCTGCGGGACCGGCCACCACGGTGATGCCGCAGGCGTCGGCGGTGAGCTGGTTGAGAAGCTCATTGCGGGAGCCTCCGCCTATGATATGCAGAACGTCGATGTCGAAGGGGGCTATGGTCTTGAGGAACGCAAGCACCTCGGCATACTTGGCTGCGAGGGAATCGTAGATGAGGCGCACTATGTGTGCATCGTCCTGCGGGACGTCCAGGAAGTGGGCCTCGCAGTAGCTGCGTATTGCAGCGGGCATATCCTGGGGGGCCGCGAACGACGGATCGTCAGGATTGATGAACCTGGTGCACTTGGGGCAGGCTGCGGCCATGGCATGCACCTCGTCGTACTTGTACTCGCGGCCCTCGCTGCGCCATTTGGCCATGCACTGCTCCAGCAGCCACATGCCGGTGATGTTCTTCAAGAGCCTGGTGGTGCCGCCTACTCCGCCCTCGTTGGTGAAGTTCTCCTCGAACATCTGCTCGTCTATTATAGGCTGCTTGGTCTCGATGCCCATGAGGCTCCATGTACCGCTGCTGAGGTAAGCGAACCTCTCGTTGGCTGCGGGAACGGCAGCGACCGCAGACGCGGTGTCGTGCCCTGCAACGGCAACGATGTTCACCGGGCCGAGGCCTGTGGACTTGGCAAGGGTCTCGTTAAGCTTGCCTATCTTCTTGCCGGGATATACTATCGAAGGGAAGCGGCGCTTCCTGACGTGACAGACGTCCAGGATGTCGCCGTCTATCTTCTTCTTGTCAGGGTTCATGAGGGCCGAGGTGGAGAGTATGGTGTACTCACAAACGGCCTTTCCTGAAAGGAGGTAGCTTATTGCATCGGGCATGAAGAGTATCTTCCTCGCATGGTCGAGGGCAGATGACTTCTCCTTGTGCTGGGCGTACAGCTGGAACACAGAGTTGAAGTTCATTATCTGGATGCCTGTGCGCTTGTACAGCTCCTCACGCGGCATCTTCTTGAAGAATGCCTCGGGGGTGCCGTCGGTATAAGGGTCACGGTAAGCGCGGGGCAGGCCGCAGAGCGTACCGTCCTTGGCGACGCACACGAAGTCGACGCCCCAGGTGTCGACGCCTATCGACTCGACCTTCACTCCCTTCTGGCCGACCATGGTGAGTCCCTTCACTATGTCATCGTAGATGGAATAGATGTTCCAGTAGTACTTGCCGGACACGTTGATGAGCGGCGTGGGGAAACGGTGGATGGTCTCCATGCCGAGCTTCTCGCCGTCGTAGGTGGCAAGGATGACTCGGCCGCTGGTGGCTCCGAGGTCAATGGCTATGTAATTCTTGGCTGTCATATAGTTATTTTCTGTTCTTTCTTGCGGTGAGTTCCCAGGTACGTATCCTGTCCTTGTAGAGGTTGTTGGCGTTCTCCCTGACTATGCTGAGAGAGGCGTCGGAGTTGTCGTCCCAGCGGCGGCAGTTGTACATCACGTCCCATATCCTGCCAATGCGGTACTCCCTGCTTATACGAAGTGCCACGGCATAGTCCTCGCCGTACTTGGTGGTAGGGAAATTGATGCTGCGCGCGAGCGGGGTGAAGAAGCCTCTGGGGGCGCCCAGGCCGTTGATGCGCAGGGCGTTGTTGCGGCCGTTGTCGTCGGTCCACTCCTTGTGGTCGATGATTCCCGGAGGTATGGTGTTGAGCTCGAAATCGGTGATGCGGTAGGTGCCTACGACCATTGCGCAGTTCTGCGACCTGAAGGCATCCACGAAGCGCTGCACGGTGTCGGGGCCGGAATAGACGTCGTCGGAGTCGAGCTGCAGGGCGAAGCGGCCGCACTTCGGATGGTGCAGGGCAGCATTCCAGTTGCCGCCGATGGCATGGTAGCTCCTGTCCTGAGCTATGTAGATGAGCCTCGGGTCATCGAAGCTGCGGATGACGTCGACGGTGCCGTCGGTGGAGTTGTCGTCGACTACTATGACGTTGTAGGGGAAGTCGGTCTTCTGGTCAAGGGCGGAGCGGATGGCGTCAGCGATGGTCCTGACCCTGTTCCTGCAGGGGATGACGACGCTGGCCTCGTACTCGAAGTCGCCGGCCTTGAGGTCGACGTCCCTGTACTCGCCGGGAGCGAGATAGGCTCCCACGGCCTTGAGGTGCTCGGTGCAGGCCTTCTCCATCTCGATCTGCACTGCCCTGTTGCGAGGGTCCACATAGTCGAACTGGCGCTCGCCGCTGCTGCGGGTGTCGAGCTGCACCTCATAGTACAGATACTCGTTCACATGCACCAGACTGCCCGCCTCGGCCACTTTCAGGCGGAGGTCATAGAGGCCCGCGTACTGGTAGTCCTCAGTCATTCTGGCGGCAGCTTCCTTCAGGGCGGATGTGCGGTAGAGCTGCACTCCTCCGAACTCGAAGTCGTCCCTGAGCGAGCCGTCCTGGTAATCGATCACCGGAGCCTCGCAGACCGCGTCCCCAACCTGGGTGAAACGGTCGGAATAGCACATTGCGGCTCCCGTATATCCAGCGACCTGCTCGAGCCTTTCAAGCCCCCAGTTCACCCAGCGTAGTTCAGTGGGCTTGCTGTATATCAGAGTGAACTCGGAATCAGCCTTTGCGGCAACGTTTCTGACATCGCTGCTGGAGCACCTGAGAGGCAAATCGAATCTTGTAGTCATAGTACACAAAAATACAAAATATTTCAGTAGCAAGATAGTATCAAATAGCAATATTACATAAATAGAAAAAATCAGAGCCGCAATAGTTATTGAAAATCATCCCATAACTAGGTTCTTCGTCACATTCGTTGCACCTTGAGAGGGGGAATGGAGGTGCAAATCATTGAATATCTTTCTGTTGTCTCACCAAAACCTATATAAAAACCATTTCGTATTTCTAACTCGGAATACTAGTGAGTGAATGAATACGACCATGA
The DNA here is from genome assembly GCA_024401745.1 of Bacteroidales bacterium. GTDB lineage: Bacteria > Bacteroidota > Bacteroidia > Bacteroidales > UBA932 > Cryptobacteroides. The sequence continues at coordinate 156 of JAKSKK010000046.1, read as the reverse complement.
CTTTCAGACCATTCCAAAGCATTCATCCGCCCAACAACTCGTCATATTCTGGGGCTAGGGCACAAATGTGCTTGCAACGAAAGTGACGAAGAACCCATAACTAGGTTCTTCGTCACTTTTGGTGCAGCTAAGTTGCCATTGAAGCGACCAGTCTAG
>JAKSKK010000045.1 GCA_024401745.1 Bacteroidales bacterium | reverse complement strand
TCTCGAATTATTAAATTTCGGTACTTGCTTGTACTTCCTGTTTCAGTCTTTTCAATGATCTTCTTTCAATTTTGGCGCTAAAAAAACCGGCCTGTCCGGCCGAGCGCCTCCCCGTTAAACGGGATTGCAAAGGTACTACTCTTTTTTGATTCTGCAAATTATTTTCAAAAAAAAATTCATCTTTTTTTCATGACAATCAGCCTCTGGTTGCATTCCAGGCCGGATATCTACCCCAAAAACAATTCTGTCCGCCAGGCAGAACCGGCGGACAGAATCAAGCAACTATCTAAGTTTCAATGCTATGCGAACTTCAGTTTCGGCTGGCGGGCAGCAGTGGTCTCGTCAGGACGTCCGATAGGAGTATTGTGAGGTGCTGAATGCAGCATCTCGGGATCCTCGGCGGCCTCGGCAGCAATCTTGCGCATCACTTCGATGAAAGCATCCAGAGTCTCGAGAGACTCGGTCTCCGTAGGCTCTATCATGATGGCCTGATGGAACAGCAGAGGGAAGTAGATGGTAGGTGCATGGAAGCCGTAGTCGAGAAGCCTCTTCGCGACGTCGAGAGTGGTCACGCCGTTGTCGTTCAGGAGACCGTCGAATACGAACTCATGCTTGCATACGGTAGGTATGGGAAGCTTGTAGCAGTCCTTGAGCGATTCCTTGATATAGTTTGCGCCCAGGGTTGCAAGACGGCCGGCCATCTTCACATTCTCCTTACCTAGCATTAGTATATATGCGTACGCGCGAAGGATCACGCCGAAGTTTCCGTGGAAGCCGCTCACGCGCGGGGTCTGCAGGAAGGGAACGAGCTTGTCGGCAACGCCGACGGGGCCTGAACCGGGACCGCCACCGCCATGAGGGGTGCTGAAGGTCTTGTGCAGGTTGAGATGCATCACGTCGAAGCCCATGTCGCCGGGACGGACAACGCCCATGAGAGGGTTCATGTTCGCGCCATCGTAGTACAGGAGGCCGCCGCACTCGTGAACGAGCTCTGCGATTTCCTTGATGTCGTGCTCGAAGAGGCCAAGAGTGTTGGGGTTGGTCATCATGATGCCGGCGATGTCTGGACCGAGAAGAGGCTTGAGGTCCTCTACGTCGACCAAACCGTTCTCCTTTGACTTCACGACTACTATCTCAAGACCGCAGACGGCTGCAGAAGCAGGGTTGGTGCCGTGTGCGCTGTCGGGAACGATGATCTTGGTACGGGCAAGGTCGCCCCTGCTCATATGGTACTCGCGGATGAGCATGAGGCCTGTCAGCTCGCCGTGTGCACCCGCACAGGGAAGGAAGGTGAAATGCTTCATGCCGGTGATGGCTGCAAGTGCAGCGTCCATCTTCTCATATACCTCGTTCACGCCCTCGGTGGTGCAGGCGGGCTGCAGAGGGTGGATGCCGTTGAACTGAGGCACAACCTCCTCGTTGATCTTGGGGTTGTACTTCATGGTGCAGGAGCCGAGAGGATAGAATCCTGTATCGACGCCGAAGTTCATCTGGCTGAGGTTCGTATAATGGCGCACGACGTCAACCTCGCTGACCTCGGGAAGACCGAGAGCGCTCTGACGTGCGATGTTTGCGGGAAGCTCTGCGGAAAGGTCAGCGCCGCCTTCAGGAAGAGAAAAGCCGATTCTTCCGGGTTTTGAAAGTTCGAAAACCAGTCTGTCGTAGTACTTCATGGCTATATCTCCTTTACTATGTTTACGAGGGCGTCTATTTCCTCGCGTGAATGTTTCTCGGTTGCGCAGAAGGTAACCCAGCCTTCCTCGGTCTGGAGGGCGGCGAAGTAACCTGCATCAAGCAGAGCCTTCTGGAGCTTCTCGACATCGCACAGGGGCTGGAGCACGAACTCCTTGAGGAAGGTCTGGTCAGGGAACACTTCCTCGAACTTGCCGGTCTTGAGAAGTTCAGAGTACAGATAATGCGCATTCTCATAGCTGAGAGCATTGACCTTGCGCATTCCCTCTGGTCCCATGAGTGAGAGGTATACGGTGCACCAGAGAGCCATGAGCGACTCGTTGGAGCAGATGTTCGATGTGGCCTTCTCGCGGCGGATATGCTGCTCGCGGGCCTGAAGGGTGAGCACGAAGCAGCGCTTGCCTGAAGCGTCGGTGCTCTGTCCGACGATTCGGCCGGGCAGCTTGCGCATCAGCGCCTGGGTGCAGGCCATGAAGCCTACGTAAGGGCCGCCATAGCACATGGGGATGCCGAGGCTCTGGCTGTCGCCGACTGCAATGTCGGCGCCCCACTCTGCGGGAGTCTTGAGGACTGCAAGGGCTGAAGGGTCACAGTACTCGACGAGCAGCGCGCCCATGCTGTGCACGAGCTCTGCAAGGCCGTCGTGGTTCTCGACCACGCCGTAACGGTTGATCGAGGGAACGATCACGCCTGCGAGGTCAAGCACGCCTTCTGCCACATCCTCTGCTATACTCTCGGAAACGACCACGTTGATCCCTGCATACTTTGCGTATGTGCGTATGTTGTCGAGAACGATGGGAAGAAGCGATGCCGCCACGATGACGCTGTTACGCTTGCGGGTGCTTGCGACGCACATGCGCATCGCCTCTGCCGCGGCGGTGGGGCCGTCGTACATGGATGCGTTGGCCACGTCAAGCCCGGTCAGCGCGCAGATCATGCTCTGCCACTCGAAGATGTAGCGGAGAGTACCCTGAGATATCTCGCACTGGTAGGGAGTGTAGGCTGTGAGGAACTCGGAACGGGATGTGATATAGGGAATCACGCTGGGAACGTAGTGGTCGTATGCGCCCTGGCCCACGAAGCACTTGAGCTTGGGATTGCGTGAAGCGAGGCCCTCGAAATATTCGCGGACCTGCTGCTCGCTCATTGCTGAGGGGAGGTCATACTCGCCCTTGTACATGAAATCCGCAGGTACATCAGAATAGAGGTCGTCCAAAGAGGCGACCCCGATCCTTTTGAGCATCACGCGGATATCTTCCTCCGTCTGAGGAAAATAGCAGAACTTGCCCATATTTACCTTATTTTGCGGCCTGCTCGTATGCGGCTGCGTTCATGAGCTTTGAAAGCTCGGAGTTGTCTGACATCTCGACCTTGATGATCCATGCTCCGTAAGGATCCTCGTTGATAGCCTCGGGAGCATCCTCAAGATCGCTGTTGACTGCAACTACACGGCCGGAAACCGGGCAGTAGAGCTCGCTGGAAGCCTTTACGCTCTCAAGTGCGCCGAAGCTCTCTCCTGCTGCGAACTCGTCGTCCTCTGAAGGAAGGTCAACGTAGGTGATGTCGCCCATCTCAGCCTGTGCGAAATCTGATACACCGATGATGGCAACGCCGCCATCAACCTTTACCCATTCGTGGGACTCGCTATAGAGAAGTCCCTCTACAATCTTGCTCATGTTGGAAATATTTATCGTTATTATTTTTTGTAATTAGTCTGGTAGAATCTCTTCTTCACGACGGTACCCTGGAATGTGCGCTTGCGTATGTGGATCCAGAGAGAGGTGCCGAGAGCCGCATACTGCGGATCGACGAGTGCGAAGCAGATGCTCTTGTCGAGGCTGATGCTGTGGTATCCGGTAGTTACCACGCCCACCTGAGTGCCGTCCTCGAGCTCCACGGGATAGCCGGCGCGAGGGATGGCGTTGTCGGCGAGCTCGATGCCCACCAGCTTCTTCGCAGGACCGTTTGCCTTCTGGGCGGCGAGAGCCTCCTTGCCTATGAACTCGGGCTTGTCAAGCTTGCAGAACATGGAGAGACCTGCCATCACGGGGCTGATCTCTGCGCTGAGCTCGTCTCCGTAGAGAGGCAGACCTGCCTCGAAGCGAAGAGTGTCGCGGCAGCCGAGTCCGCAGGGCTTCACACCTGCGTCCATGAGCCACTGCCACATGTCGCGTATGATTGCGGGGGCGGCGTAGATCTCGAAGCCATCCTCTCCGGTATATCCGGTACGGCTGACGATCACGCGGTTGCCTTCCTCATCCTCTGCGTCGCAGAAAGTGTAGAAGGTCAGCTCGCGCACGTCCTCGAGGTCGAGAAGGTCGACCACTGCATCCTCAGCCTTGGGGCCCTGGATGGCTATCTGGCCGAAATTGTCGGACTGATTGTCGAGAATCACCTTGTAGCCCGCAGCCTGCTGCTTCATCCATTCGTAGTCCTTGTCGATGTTGGAGGCATTCACTACGAGAAGATATGAAGGTTCGTCGGTGAACTCACGATAGACGAGAAGGTCATCCACTGTGCCGCCGTCTTCGTAAAGCATCATGCCATAGATGATGGAACCTGCCTCGAGAGGGCGGACGTCGTTGGTGAAGATATGGTTCACGAAGGCCTCTGCATCCTCGCCGCTGACGAAGATCTCGCCCATGTGGGACACATCGAATACGCCCACATCCTTGCGGACTGCATTGTGCTCATCGACTATGCCGCTGTACTGGATGGGCATGTCAAATCCGGCAAACGGACTCATCTTTGCACCAAGCTCCACATGGAGATCGTGCAAACAAGTGATTTTCAACTGTTCTTCCATTGAAATTATTATTTAAGCATGTCCAGGTCCTTCTTCAGGATCATCTTGGGATCCATCGATGCGACCTTCTGGAAAAGCATTATCTGATAGCCTGTGCTGAGGTGGACCTTGTCTTCGTGCTTGCCCTTGCGCCACCATTTGTAGAAACCTACAGGGTCATTCTCGAACGGGATCCTGGCAAGGACACCGGTGCTGTAACCGGGATAGTCGATGACCAGCTTGAGGCCCATGAAGCGCTTGTAGTAGTCGGGATCTGCACGGCGAAGCTTGCTGACGAGAGGATTGAGAACCTCGAGAGTGTCAACCTGGAGAACCTTCTCCTTGATGATCATCTTATGGATGCGTACAGGGTCATAATTGAGCCAGGAGCCCATACGGAGAGTCTTGGGACCTTCCTCCGTATCCAGCGTCAGCTCATCCATCGAGAAGTAAACCTTCTCAGGATCAAGCGGATATGTACCCTCAATTTCCATAGGAATGTCAAAATTGCATTTCAACCAAGCAAATTTAATCATTATTTCGCAAAAAACACTAATTTTACTGCATGAAACGCATATTTTTCGCCATTGCAGCGGCTTTTATGGCACTTTTGCCCGGCTGCAAGCAGAACACCGGAGCCGATTCCACAGCGGCAATCGCAACTGACAGTCAGATCGAGGCCAAGGTCGGGAAGACCCTCAAGGGCATGACCCTGGAGGAGAAGGCCGGACAGATGGTCCAGATCACTCTTGACATCCCCACCATGTTCCAGACCGAGATCAATCCTGAAGCCCTCGACAAAGTAATCGGCGAGTACAAGGTCGGATCGATTCTGAACGTATGCGCGAACCATGCTCCCGATGCAGCCAAGATGGCCGAGTACGTTAAGGCCATCCAGGACAAGTCGATGGAGACCATGGGCATCCCCTGCATCTACGGTCTTGACATGATCCACGGCACCACCTACTACACCGAGGGCACTTTCTTCCCTCAGGAAGTGAATCTGGGCGCGACCTTCAACCCCGAGTTCGCAAGGGCAATGGGCGAATGCATAGGCTACGAGACGCGCGGCGGCATGGTGCCCTGGGTGTTCTCCCCCGTCATGGACCTCACCAGGAACCCGGCCTGGCCCAGGAACTATGAGAGCTACGGAGAGGACCCCTACGTGCAGAGCGTGATGGCAAGTACCGAGACAAAGGCCATCCAGGGCGAAGACCCCAATCATATCGACAAGAAGCACTGCGCGGTGTCAGTCAAGCACTTCATGGCATACGGAGCACCCGTGACCGGCAAGGACAGGACACCCGCTATCGTCGCCGAGAACGACCTCAGGGAGAAGTTCTTCGCTCCTTTCAAGGAGTGCATCAAGTCAGGAGCCCTCACCGTGATGGTCAATTCAGCAAGCATCAACGGAGTGCCTACCCACGCTAACACCAAGCTCCTGCAGGGCTGGCTCAAGGAAGGCCTGAACTGGGACGGCTTCATCGTCACCGACTGGGCAGACATCGACAACCTCTACACCCGCGACCACCTTGCAGTCGACAAGAAGGACGCGATCCGCATCGGCATCAATGCCGGCATCGACATGATAATGGACCCTTACGACGTGACAGCCTGCACCCTCATCTGCGAGCTTGTGAACGAGGGCAAGATCAGCCAGGCACGCGTGGATGACGCCGTGCGCAGGATTCTCCGCGCAAAGTACCGCCTCGGCCTGTTCGACGAGCCCACCTGGGACGTCAGCGGATACGAGTTCCAGAAGCCCGAATATGTAGCCGCATCCAAGGCAGCCGCCGTCGAGTCCGAGGTCCTGCTCAAGAACGAAGGCATACTGCCCCTGAAGAAGGACGCGAAGATTCTCCTCACCGGCCCCAACGCCAACTCAGTCCGCACCCTCAACGGAGGATGGTCATACACTTGGCAGGGCAGCGACGAAGAGCGCTATGTAGGCCGTTACAATACAATATATGAGGCACTCAGCGCCAAGTTCAGCTCAGTCAGGTACGTTCCCGGCGTAGAGTATTTCGGAGACAACTGGCAGGACGACCGCGTCGTCTCCATCCAGGCCGCGGTCGCCGCCGCACGTGCAAGTGACGTGATTGTCGCCTGCATAGGCGAGAACACATACTGCGAGACTCCCGGCAACATCGACGACATAAACATCTCGGCAAACCAGACCGAACTGGTCAAGGCGCTTGCCGCCACCGGCAAGCCCATCGTGCTGATTCTCAATGAAGGAAGGCCCCGCATCATCAGGGACATCGAGCCTCTGGCAGACGCTGTGGTGGACATCATCCTCCCCGGCAACTACGGTGCCGACGCACTGGCGGAGCTGCTCTGCGGCGAACAGAACTTCAGCGGAAAGCTGCCCTTCACATACCCCAAGTACCCCAACTCACTGCACACTTACGACTATAAGGTCAGCGAGAGCCGCGCGACCATGGACGGCATGTACAACTACGACGCAGTCATGGACGTGCAGTGGCCCTTCGGCTACGGACTCAGCTACACTCAGTTCGAGTACGGCAACATGACGGTGTCGGCTGAGGAATTCGGCATCGAAGACAATCTCATCTTCACCGTCGATGTGAAGAATACCGGCAACGTGGCAGGCAAGGAGTCCGTCATACTCTACAGCAGCGACCTCGTGGCAAGCATAATGCCCGACGTGAAGCGCGTGCGTGCATTCGAGAAGATCGAGCTCCAGCCCGGCGAGACCAGGACAGTGACCCTGACCATCCCGGCAAAACGCCTGGCATTCGTCAATGCCGGCGGCAAGTGGACGCTCGAGGAAGGTGACTTCCGCTTTGCAGCCGGAGGCCAGAGCGTCATGGCAAAGTGCACTCAGACCAAGGTCTGGAACGAGCAGAACATCTATTGATGGAACTGGTCAGCAGCGAATTCTCGTGCCTTGAAGGCACATGCTGCTACTGTTCTCAGGAAGCGGCACAGCAGATAAGGCAGGCTCTTGACAGCCTGCCTCTGCATGCTGCGCACTTCCTTGGCACGGGCGACTATCACTATGTGTCGCTGTTCTGGCTCGAGCGCCTTCAGGAGCCTTTCGCCCTTGTGCTTTTCGACAACCATCCCGACGACCAGCCCTGCGCTTTCGGAAGCGACATCCTCAGCTGCGGCAGCTGGGTTGCCGACGCACGGGAACTGTCTATGTGCAAGGCTGTCGCGTGGTTCGACGGAAATGGTTCGTGGCAAGGAGACAAGGTGCCGGAAGGGCTGCCGCTCTACCTGTCAGTCGACCTGGACGTACTGTCGGAGGACTTCATCGAAACCAACTGGAATCAGGGCCGCGTAGGCCTGCAGAAACTGCAGGAAGCTCTGGCGGAGGCCGTTTCCGGCCACAGCGTGCTTGGCGCCGACGTATGCGGAGGACCCGCAGCGGAATCCGGCGAGAGCGACTTCACAAGGAGCCTCGAGCTGGCTCAGACATTGATATCCTTCCTGTAGCGGAGAGTCAGATATATCGTTCTGGCAAGGAGATGGGCGAAATACGCGGCCATCAGGCAGTGTATTGCCAGCGAATCATATCGCGGTGTGCCGGCGGAAGGCATGACCAGCACAAATTTGGCGCAGAACCATACGGCAAAGAAGCCCACGGCGGCCCAGACCATCGCCATGCAGATGCTGCGTGACGCCGTTGCACCGAGGAAGATGCCGTCCCATGTGAACGCCGCGCATCCCAGAGGCGGCATGAGTATGAGCCAGGGCAGGAACTGCCTGCAGGCCTCGACTACCGTTGCATCGGATGTAAGCAGCCTGAGCACCGGAACGCCCCCGGCCATGTAAAGCCCTACGAACAGAACGGCGATGGACATGCTCCATATAAAGATGTACCTGACCGTCCTCCTGAGCAGAGTCTCGTCCCTGGCACCGATGAAACGGCCGGTGAGAGCCTCGCCCGCGTATGCGAATCCGTCGGTGAAGTATGAGAATATCATCAGCAGCTGCATCATCACTGAAGAGCATGCCAGCATCACATCGGTATATTGTGCCGCGATGAGCGTATATCCCACATAGATTGCGGTGAAGAACACTGAACGGCCGAAGAGGTTCACGTTCATCCTGAAGAAGCCGTGCATCTTCTCGCCTGAGAAGATGTCCGACAGGTCATGCCTGCTGAAGGTGGCGAACACCTTGCGGTACTTGACTGCGCAGACGGCCAGGCAGAACAGCAGGCCGCTGTACTGTGCGATGACGGTTCCCCATGCGACGCCCACGAATCCAAGGCCGCGCCAGCTGCCGCAGCCCAGTGCGAGCACTATGCTTGCGACTATGTTCACGCCATTGACTATCAGGTCTTTCCACATTGAGCTCATGGAGTCCTGCATACCCACGAACCAGCCGCTGAAGGCCATGAGCCCAAGGGTTGCAGGAGCGGCCCAGATGCGCACGAAGAAGTACTGCGCCGCCAGCGACTCGACCCCTTCGGAACTGTTGACCGCCCACATCCCGAGCCGCTCGAAAGGCCACTGCAGGACAAGCAGGCAGGCCGCGATGCCGAGGGCAAGAAGGAATGCCCTGACGCCTATTCGGGCGCACTCCGCGAAGTCTCCTCTGCCGTATGCCTGGGCCGTGAGGCCACCGGTGCCCGTGCGCAGGAAGCCGAAGTTCCAGTACAGCAGGTTGAAGAGCATCACCCCAACGGAAATGGCCCCTATGAACGTGGCGGCATCGGCGCCCCCGCATTCGGGCAGATGCCCGGCCACCGCCGTGTCGACCATTCCGACGAGAGGAACGGTGATGTTTGCGAGTATGCTCGGGACAGCAAGCCGGAGAATTTCCCTGTTGAGTGAATTTTTCACGCCGCAAAGATACATACAAAGAAATGAATTTGTATATTCGCAGCAACATCAAAACTCAACCAATTCAATCATGTCAGTAATCAGCGATCTCATCAGCCAGCAGGTCAAGGCAGCTGCAGGCAACGTGGCAATTCCCACAAACGTAAAGGAACAGGTTCTCGGCGGTCTCTCTGAGTCAATCCTCGGCAGTCTCACCAAGACAGCGACCCAGCCCGGCGGCGTCGACATAGTCAAGAATCTTCTCACAGGCAAGGCCAACGCCGCAACAAGCCCTGTGACAGAACTCGCAGGCAAGCTCTTCGCAGGCAACATCCTCAGCAAGCTCAACCTCGGCCAGCAGACCAACAACGCACTCACAGGACTCATCCCTACCGTCCTCAGCAAGGCTTCAGGCTTCGTGAAGGACCAGGACGGCGACGGTGACGTCGACATCAACGACATCATCATTGCCCTTACGGGCAAGAAGCAGGGCGGCGCAGGCATCCTGGGTGCTGCAACAAGCATCCTCGGCGGCTTCCTCAAGAAGAAATAGTCCCCGAAGAACAGGTTGTTGATAACATTGTTGACAACTTACATAGTAAATCATGCAAAAAGTCGCCTGAAAATGGCGACTTTTGTATAATCAATACTCAGTTGATCATGGCAGAAACTAAACCTATGGGCATCTATGATGCACGCACTTTGGGCAAGCCCAGGATGCTTCTGTTGGGATTTCAGCACATGTTCGCTATGTTTGGCGCAACCGTGCTTGTTCCCGCGCTGACCGGTCTTTCCGTAAGCGCAACCCTCCTCTTCGCCGGAATCGGCACTCTCATCTTCCACCTACTTACCAAACTTAAGGTTCCTGCATTCCTCGGTTCATCATTCGCATTCATCGGCGGTTACGCCGCTGTTGTAGCAATGGGCGCACAGGCCGGCCTCGACCAGGCCGCTTCACTCCCCTATGCCTGCATAGGTGTGTTCTGCGCCGGTCTGATGTATTTCATCCTCGCAGGCCTCATCAAGGTATTCGGTGTCAAGAAGGTGATGCGCTTCTTCCCTCCGGTAGTGACTGGCCCTATCATAATCGCAATCGGTCTTACACTATCCGGTTCGGCAATCAACAACTGCACCTCCAACTGGTGGATCGCCCTTCTCGCCGTTGCAATCATCGTTGTCTGCAACATCTGGGGCAAGAAGATGATCCAGATCATCCCCGTCCTTCTTGGCGTAGTTGGCTCCTACATCGTTGCAGCATGCTTCGGTCTCGTCGACTTCAGCGGAGTCAAGGAAGCTGCATGGGTAGGCCTTCCCTTCCAGTGGGAAAACACCGCATTCGCCGTGTTCAAGGCTCCCAAGTGGGGTCTCGTGATCACCGCGATCATCACCATCATCCCCATCTCGCTCGCAACCATGGTGGAGCACATCGGTGACATCTGCGCCATCTCTTCTACAACCGGCATCAACTACCTCGAGGATCCCGGTCTGCACAGAACCCTCATGGGCGACGGTCTCGCAACCGCTCTCGCTTCTCTGTTCGGCGCTCCCGCAAACACCACTTACGGTGAGAACACAGGTGTGCTCAACATCACCAAGGTGTTCGACCCCAGAGTCGTACGCATCGCAGCAGTGCTCGCAATCATCTTCTCGTTCTGCCCCAAGTTCGCAGCAGTAGTGGCAGCAATACCCGCAGCAACCATCGGCGGTGTGAGCCTCGTGCTCTACGGTATGATCTCAGCAGTGGGTGTACGTAACCTCGTCGAGAACAAGGTAGACCTCACAGTTTCACGCAACCTCATCGTCGCAGCGCTCATCCTCGTGCTCGCAATCGGCGTGAACTACGGTCCCGGCAGCATCTCATTCCAGGTCGGCAAGGCCACCATCGCACTCTCAGGACTTGCAGTCGCAGCCCTCGTCGGCATCATCCTCAACGCAATCCTTCCCGGCAAGGACTACGAGTTCGGCACGACCAAGCGCGGCGACTTCTCAGTCAACTTCAGCGGTACCACCCGCAACCCCGGCTGGCGCGAGGAGCATCCTGAAGAATCAAAGATTCACTAATTCCTAAAACACATAGTTCACTTATGAAGACTAAATTCATCATCGCTGCAGTGGCCGCCCTCACACTCTGCGCCACAGCAAACGCCCAGACCAACCTCCAGACCTTCTACGATTTCGGACGTGGCTACGCAACCACCACAATCGAAGGCTTCTACGGAGACTCATGGGGTGACACCTTCTTCTTCTTCGACCATTACTATGGCACGAAGGACGACGCCAAGGCAAACATCGCAGGTGCATGCAACGGCAGCTACTTCGAGATCGAGCGTGGCATCAACTTCTGGAAAGAGAGCGCACTCAAGGATCTCAGCGCAATGATAGAGTACGACGGTTCAACCTGGGGAGCAGGCATCTTCTGCTTCGGTGCAAAGTACTTCCTCCACTCAGCTGACTTCAAGAACACCTTCACCTTCGCTCTGCTCTATGACAAGCACATCGGCGTAGGCGAGGCTGACACTCCCATCAAGTGTACGTTCGTATGGGGCCTCCAGGACCTCTTCGGTGTTACCGGACTCCGCTTCAGCGGCTTCGCTGACCTCTGGGGCAACAACCAGCTCTGCGCAAACGGTTCAGACCTCAAGGCAACAAAGTGCAGCTTCCTCACCGAGCCTCAGCTCTGGTACAACATCGGCCAGCACTTCAACCTCCCCAACCTCAACATCGGTGGTGAGGTCGAGATCAGCTGCAACTTCGCAGGTCATCTCGGATTCATGTGCAACCCCTGCATCGGTGCCAAGTACGTATTCTAACAGCTGATTTCCATGGGAAGCACAGTTCTCACAAAGCTTTTCGGATTCAACCCTGAGAAACACAGCGTACGCACCGAGATCGTGGCAGGTATCACCACCTTCCTCACGATGGCGTACATCCTTGCAGTGAACCCCAGCATCTTCAGCGCACTCCCCGGAATGCCTACGGATTCTGTATTCACCGCTACAGCACTCGCTGCCGTCATCGCCACAATGGTGATGGCCTTCTACGCAAAGAAGCCTTTCGGACTTGCTCCCGGCATGGGCCTCAACGCCTTCTTCGTATTCACAGTCTGCCTGTCAATGGGATACAGCTGGCAGTTCGCACTGACCGCAGTCCTCATCGAGGGTATCATCTTCATCATCCTCTCCGCTACCAAGGTCCGCACATGGATACTCAACTCCATCCCCATGTCGCTCAAGCACGCAATCGGTGCAGGTATCGGTCTGTTCATCGCATTCATTGGTCTGCAGAACGCAGGTCTCATCGTCAACAGCGACTCCACCCTCGTCACCCTTGGTGACGTCTGCCACGGCACAGGTCTCCTCGCCGTGATAGGCCTCGTCATCTCATGCACCCTCGCAATGCTCCATGTACGTGGTGGTGTACTCATCGGTATTCTCGTGACCGCTGTCATCGGTATGTTCATCAAGGATCCTGCAACAGGCGCAGCAATCACCCACTTCAACGGTGTATTCTCCGCTCCCCCCAGCGTGAAGCCCATCTTCTGCCAGTTCCAGTGGGACCAGATACGCTCATGGGACATGGTGGCTGTTGTGTTCACCTTCCTCTTCATTGATATGTTCGACACCATGGGAACCGTCATCGGCGTATCCCAGAAGGCCGGCTTCGTTGACGAGAAGGGCAACATCGAGGACGCTGACAAGGTATTCATGGCCGACG
>JAKSKK010000044.1 GCA_024401745.1 Bacteroidales bacterium | reverse complement strand
AGCTTAAGACCAACTCCGGTGCCAAAAAGCGTTTCACGCTTACCGGATCGGGAAAGATCAAGAGGAAGCATGCTTACCACAGCCACATCCTCACCAAGAAGACCAAAAAACGTAAGAGAAACCTGGATCACTTCGCTCTTCTGGAGAAAGCTGATCAGCACAGGGTTAATGAAATGTTGGTTCTCTAAAAGTATTGAATTATGCCTAGATCAGTCAACTCAGTCGCTTCAAGAGCGCGCCGCAAGAAGATTCTTAAGAGAACCCGCGGTAATTTCCTGTCAAGAAAGAACGTCTGGACAGTAGCAAAGAACACCTACGAGAAAGGTCTTACCTACGCTTATCGTGACCGCAAGACCAAGAAGCACAACTTCCGTGCTCTCTGGATCCAGAGAATCAATGCTGCCGCACGTCAGTACGGTATGTCATATTCTCAGTTCATGGGCAAGCTCAACGCTCAGAACATCGGACTCAACCGCAAGGTGCTCGCAGACCTGGCAATGAACAACCCTCAGGCATTTGAGGCTATCATCAATTCTGTAAAATAGTAAGGAAAGGTGGGGAAGAGGAAGAAGTTCCGCACAAAGAGCAAGTTCCTTAACTGGTTGCTTGACTGGCTTGATGCCATACTCTTTGCGGTGGTGGTTGTGACCCTGATCAACACGTTCTGGTTCCAATCATTCAAAATTCCCTCATCCTCAATGGAGAGCAGTCTCTACACCGGAGACCACCTCTTCGTGAGCAAATTGACATACGGCGCCAGAATGCCACAGACGCCCCTGACCGTGCCCTTCACGCACAACGTCATGTTCGGAAAGGAATCTTACAGTACGAAGGTTCAATGGAAGTACAGACGCCTGCCGGGCTTCAGGGATGTTCGAAAAGGTGATTATGTGGTATTCGGTTTCCCCAACGGAGATACGGTGCTGCGCAGCTCGCCTGCAGAAGACTACTACGCACTTGAGCGCTTCTACGGAAGCGACCGCGTAAAGACGCTGGGTCCTGTGGTTGTCCGCCCCATGGACAAGAAGGACCACTACGTGAAGCGTTGCGTCGCAGTTGCAGGAGACTCGCTCGAAGTCAGGGATGGCTTCGTATGGGTCAATGGCGAGCAGCAGGAGATCTATCCCGGAGTCCAGCTGACCTACGTTGTCAAGACAAACGGTAACAAGCTGAATGCCAAGACGGTACAGAAGCTTGGGCTCAACACTGAAGAGCTTTACTACAGCAATGCGCTTCCCGGTTATCCGGCAATGGCTCTGACTGCAGAAATGCTCTCCAAGGTTAAGGAACTTCCCGGCGTGGTAAGCGTCGAGCCGAACCTTGAGACCGCAGCGGACTATCGCGAGATATTCCCCTTCACGGAGGAGACAGGGTGGACAAGAGACTTCTTCGGCCCTCTGTGGATTCCCAAGGCAGGCGAGACAGTCAGGCTCACACAAGAAAACCTTCCGTTCTATGAAAAGATAATCTCCGCCTACGAAGGCGGCTCCGTAGAGGAGGCACTCCAGGCAGGAGAATATACTTTCAAGCAGGATTACTACTTTATGATGGGAGACAACAGGCACAATTCCCTCGACTCAAGATACTGGGGCTTCGTCCCCGAGGATCACATAGTCGGAAGACCTGCCCTGATTTGGCTCTCGACCGATAACGGGGAGAGATTCCCGCACAATATCAGGTGGCGCAGATTCCTTAAATTTCTGTAGCATCAGTTTGGAAATCAGAAAATTATAAGCGATATTTGCAGCCCCGCTTTTTGGAAATAAAAAATAAAAAAGATAAAATTATGGCAAAAGTTTGTCAGGTAACTGGTAGAAAGAGAATGAAAGGCAACAATGTTGCTCATTCTAAGCTGCGCACCAAGCGCGACTTCTCTCTCAACCTCAAGAACAAGCGTTTCTGGAGCGAGGAAGAGCAGAGATTCATCACCCTTAAGGTCTCTTGCAAGGGTATGAGAATTATTGAGAAGAACGGCCTCGAGGCAACTCTCCGCGACGCTCAGAAGAAAGGATTGATTAACCTTGTTTAATTTTCAGAATTATGGCAAAGAAAGCAAAAGGCAACAGGGTGCAGGTCATCCTTGAGAGCATCGAGAAGGACGAGAATGGCAAGGCTATGGTATCTCGTTACATCACTACCAAGAACAAGAAGAACACCCCCGCACGTCTTGAGCGCAACAAGTATCACGCAGGCGTGAAGAAGGTCACCGTTCATCGTGAAATCAAATAATTTTAGATAGGAGATTAGAATATGGCAAAGAAAGCCGTCGCAACATTCGCAGCAAAGGCCGGTGCAAAGAGCATGGTCAAGTGCATCCGCATGGACAAATCCCCTAAGACAGGTGCTTACGTTTTCACAGAGCAGCTTGTAGAGGCAGACAAGGCAAAGGATTTCTTCAACAAGAAGTAATTTAAGCCCAAGTATATAAACGAAGGCCCGGATATCTTCCGGGCCTTCGTTTTGCTGTATTATTTTTGTATATTTGCAAGATATGGCATTCAGTTTCTTCCAGAAGATAGGAAGGGCTATCGCAGGCAAGTCCAGAGTGGACGACGATACCCTTGACGCAATAGAAGAGGCTCTTGTGGAGTCTGATATGGGCGTTGACACAACGCTCAAGATCATAGACAATCTTGAGGAGCGTGTTCAGCAGGACAAGTACATGTCCTTCGATGAACTCGTAGGTCTTCTGCGTGACGAGATATCCAAGCTCATCGAGCCCGCACCCGAGTCAAAGGACGACAGGAAACCCTACGTCGTGCTTGTCGTCGGCGTGAACGGTGTCGGCAAGACTACAACCATAGGCAAGCTCGCCAACTACTACAGGAAGCAGGGAAAGAAGGTCGTGCTCGGCGCTGCCGATACCTTCCGTGCCGCTGCGGTGGACCAGCTCGTGATCTGGGCTGAGCGCGCCGGCGTCGACATCGTAAGGCAGCAGATGGGCTCCGACCCTGCAGCTGTCGCATACGACACCGTCAAGTCGGCCGTTGCCAAGGGCGCTGACGTGGTGCTCATCGACACTGCCGGACGTCTGCACAACCGCATCGACCTCATGAACGAGCTTACCAAGATACGCAATTCCGTCCGCAAGGTCGTTCCTGACGGCCCGCACGACGTCATGCTCGTCCTGGATGCCAGCACCGGTCAGAACGCCTTCTCGCAGGCCAAGGAATTCGCCCGCGCGACGGATATCACCTCCCTCGTCGTCACCAAGCTTGACGGCACGGCAAAGGGCGGAGTCGTGGTAGGCGTATCAGACCAGTACCATATCCCTGTGCGCTTCATAGGCACGGGCGAGTACATCGATGACATTGAAGTCTTTGACAAAGACGCATTTATACAGAAACTTTTCAACCCAGAAGATTTACAGTAGATATGAAGCTCAGTTACAATTGGCTCAAGGATTATTTGAAGTGTGACCTTGACCCGCAGCAGATTGCGGACGCAATGACAGGCATTGGCATCGAGGTCGATGGCGTGGAGCAGACCGAGGAGATTCCCGGTGGACTCGCAGGCGTAGTCGTTGCGAAGGTTCTGGAATGTGAACCCCATCCCGATTCAGACCACCTGCATGTAACAAAGGTGGATGCTGGTGCAGGAGAGCCTCTCACAGTCGTCTGTGGCGCTCCTAACGTGGCTGCCGGCCAGAAGGTGCTCTTCGCTCAGCTTGGTACCGTCCTTCCCGGTGACTTCAAGATCAAGAAGTCAAAGATCCGTGGTATCGAGAGCTTCGGAATGATCTGCGCTGAGGATGAGCTTGGCATAGGCTCCAGCCACGAGGGCATCATGGTCCTCCCTGAGGAGGCCGTTGTCGGCACTCCCGCAAAGGAGTACCTCCACCTCAAGACAGAGGCCGTCATCGAGTATGAGATCACTGCCAACCGCGTGGATGCCGCTTCTCATTGGGGAGTAGCCCGCGACCTGTACGCATACCTCAAGCTCAACAACATCCCCTGCGAGCTCTGCAAGCCCGACGTGAGCGCTTTCTCAGAAGGCGAGGGCGAGGGCCTCGGAATCGATATCCAGGCACCTGACGGAGCTCCCCGCTATACCGGTATCACCATCAAGGATGTGAAGGTAGGCCCCAGCCCTGAGTGGATGCAGAAGAAGCTTCTCAGCATAGGCAGCCGCCCCATCAACAATATCGTCGACATCAGCAACTATATCCTCTTCGAGCTCGGTCAGCCTCTGCATACCTTCGATGCTGACAAGGTCGAGGGTGGCAAGGTCATCGTGCGCCGTGCTGCTGATGGTGAGGTCATCAGGACCCTGGACGGTGTTGACCACAAGCTGGCTGCCACCGACCTCGTGATCGCCAACGCAAGCAAGCCCATGTGCATTGCCGGTGTGTTCGGCGGAGAGGACAGCGGTGTCGTGGAGTCTACCGTGAACGTGTTCGTCGAGAGCGCATACTTCAATCCCGCATCGATACGCAAGACCAGCAAGAGCCAGCAGCTGCAGACCGATGCATCCTTCCGCTACGAGCGTGGATGCGACCCTGAGATGCCTATTTTCGCCCTCAAGCGTGCCGTATGCCTCATTCAGGAGTGCGCAGGCGGTACCGTGACAGGCAAGATCCTCGAGAACTATCCCGAGAAGATCGAGCGTACGAAGATCGATCTCGACTATGACCGTATCGAGGCCTTCATCGGGCAGAACATCGGCCACGACGTTATCGAATGCATACTCGAGTCACTTCAGTATGAGTTCATCGAGCGCCGCGAGAACGGTGCCCTCGTTGCCGCTCCCAGCTATATGGTCGACGTCTACAGAGAGTGCGACGTAGTGGAGGAAATCCTCAGAATCTATGGCTACGACAACATCTCTCTGCCCAAGCACATGAAGATGAGTGTGAACGCTACCCCGTGCCCCGAGCCCGAGGCCATCAAGAACCACATCTCCAACTTCCTCGCTGCCAACGGATTCACAGAGATAATGAACAACTCCCTCACCAAGGGAGAGTACTATGACAAGC
Organism: Bacteroidales bacterium; assembly: GCA_024401745.1. Classification (GTDB taxonomy): domain Bacteria; phylum Bacteroidota; class Bacteroidia; order Bacteroidales; family UBA932; genus Cryptobacteroides. Next base: position 8,074 of record JAKSKK010000044.1, on the reverse strand, counting down.
TGACCTCGTTCCCCGCAGACCATTGCGTGAGGATAGTCAATCCTCTCAGTCAGGACCTCAACGTCATGAGGCAGACCCTTCTGCTCGGCGGCCTCGAGGTTGTGGCATACAACATCAATCGACAGATCAGCTCGCTCAAGACATTCGAGTACGGTTCAGTATATCAGAGGCTTCCTGAGAAGTCAGGCGAGACCGTGGATGGCTACGAGGAGCATCAGTGCTTCTGCCTCATGATCACCGGTTCTCCCGAGAAGAGCTGGCGCACCGAGGCCGGCAAGAGCAACTACTTCCAGCTCAAGGGCTATGTGGAGCTTCTTCTCAAGCGCTATGGCGCAGACCTGTACAAGATGTGGGTGGAGGCTGCTCCGGCTGACGTATGGTCCGACGGAATGGTATATAAGCTTCCCGGACAGGGCAAGGTCGTTGCCACGATAGGCCAGATCGCTCCCGCTCTTGCAAAGCGCTTCGGCATCAAGCAGCCCGTGTTCGCCGCCGAGATCAACTGGCAGGTTCTCTTTGAGCTCGTCAAGAGAGACAAGGTGGCATTCAAGGAAATGCCCAAGTTCCCTGAGGTACGCCGTGACCTGGCTCTCCTCCTCGACGAGGGTGTAAGCTATGACGCACTCCGTGCCGCCGCATTCAAGGCTGCAGGAAAGCTCCTCAAGCAGGTCGGCCTCTTCGACGTTTACCGTGGAGACAAGATTCCTGCCGGCAAGAAGCAGTACGCTCTTGACTTCGTGATCCAGGACCCTGAGAAGACTCTCACCGACCAGGATACTGAAAGAGTAATGGACCGCCTCCTCAAGGCATTCCAGTCACAGTTTGGAGCAGTTCTTAGATAATATGAGACGTCTTTCAGCATATATCGTAGCCGTTGTGATGCTGCTTGCATGCATCGTGTCATGCGGCAGGAAGGCCAGGATAATTCCCGAGGCCAAGCTGTCGCAGATATATGCCGAAATGTTCGTGGCTGACGAATGGCTGAGGGAGCATCCCGCGGCCCACAGGACAGCCGATACGACCCTTTTCTACGAACCCATTTTCAATAAGTTCGGCTACACTACGGAGGACTACATAGCCACCGTCGACAAGTACATCTACAAGCCGGACGAATTCGTGAAGGTGTTCGAGAAGACGAAGGAGATACTTGACAAGAAGGCCCAGGAGCTGCTTGACATGAAGGCAGTGATAGACGGCATCAACGATGCCAACAGATCCATCAGGGGCTACAAGCACAAGGACTTCAATGCTGACTCGCTGATTTGGTCCGATTCAGCCATACTCTGGCACCGCAGGGACACTGTCTCACTTCCTGACACCATGCCTGCATTGGACAGCATGGCGCTTGACAGCCTGGCAAGGATCGACAGCCTTGTCCGTGACAGCATCGCGAGGGCCGACAGCCTTGCGCGCATTGACAGTCTCGCGGCAGCGTCCAGTCCAGCCTCCGACAAGAATCTTAAGATAATGCAATGATGCTGAGGGAGGAGACTGTATTCGGGCCGATCAGGTCCCGTAGGCTGGGTTCGTCGCTGGGCATCAATCTGCTGCCGACGAAGGGCAAGCTCTGCAATTTCGACTGCATCTATTGCGAATGCGGCTGGAATGCCGACGGCCGCGACGACAGGGCGATCCCCACAGCCGCGCAGGTGCGTTCCGCCCTGGAGGACAAACTGTGCGCCTGCATGCTCGACGGCACTCCCATCGATTCGATCACATTCTCCGGGGACGGGGAGCCCACGCTCAATCCTGAGTTCCCGAGAATCATAGCCGATACCCTGACCTTGAGGGATATCTATTATCCTGAAGCCAAGGTCTCAGTGCTTTCGAATGCGACCATGGCCTGGCGCCCCGAGGTGTTCGAGGCCCTGAAGAAAGTAGACAACCCCATACTCAAGATAGACGCACCTACCGATGAACTGGCCGCCCTGATCAACCGTCCGGCCGCCGGATACAGCGTCGAGGCCGTAGTGAAGTCACTCAAGGCATTCGAGGGCGACTTCATCCTGCAGACGATGTTCGTCCGCAGCGAGGATTTCGATTCATCGGCCCCCGAGGTCATGAATGCATGGATGGACATAGTGAGGGAACTGCACCCCAGGCAGATAATGGTCTATACCATAGACCGCCCCACGCCGAAGACGGGGCTTTGCAAGTTCAGCGCCGAGCAGATGCGTGAACTTGTCCAGCCGCTTGCAGATGAAGGATTTGACATACAGATTAAAGCTTGACGAAATATGAAATTCACAGAAAAGTACGGATACACTCCCGATGAGGAGCAGATTGCCGGAAGCATTCAGGCAATAGCCGCAAATCTGGACAACATGAGTTCTTCCGAGGCACTTGTGAAGTGCTTCTCGATGATGGACCTGACCACTCTGCATCCTCAGGATACCGAGGCATCCGTCATAAAGCTCGTGAAGAAGACCAACGGAATCCCTGAGGCCTTCCCGGGATATCCTCTTCCTGCTTCGATCTGCGTGTTCCCCAATTTCGCCGCCACCGTCCGAGACAACAGGAACTGTCCCGAGATTCATGTGACCACCGTCGCCGGATGCTTCCCCGCATCCCAGAGCTATCCTGAAGTCAAGGAGCTCGAGGCCCGTCTCGCCGTCCGCAACGGTGCTGACGAGGTGGACATAGTCCTGGCGCTCAATGCCTTCCTCGCGGGCGATTATGAGGCCGCATCGGCAGAAATCAGGTCAATCCGTGCCGCTGTCGACGAGGAGGCAGCAAAGCAGGGCCGAAGCGTGGTGCTCAAGGTGATACTTGAGACCGGCGTGCTCCGCATTCCCGAGCTTATCGCAGAGGCATCGTTCCTTGCCATGGAGGCGGGTGCGGATTTCATCAAGACATCCACGGGCAAGGTGGACGTGAACGCCACTCCAGTTGCCGCATACGTGATGTGCGAGAGCATCAGGAAGTACTCCGAGGCCACAGGCCGCAAGGTCGGATTCAAGGCCGCAGGAGGCATCTCCACCGCCAAGGATGCGCTCTGCTACTATTTCATCGTATCTTCCGTTCTTGGAAAGGAATGGTTGAACAAGGATCTCTTCCGATTTGGCGTCAGCCGTCTTGGCAACAACCTCATAGGCGCAATCGAGCAGAAGACCGTAAATTATTTTTAGCCACATATCCATGAAACTCAGAAACATCCTGTGCGCAACACTGCTGCTTTCAGCCATGGTGTCGTGCACTGACAGACACGTGCCCAGCGACCTGCGTGCGTCAGCCTATCCTCTTGTCACCATCGATCCTTTCACCAGTGCCTGGTCAGCTGCCGACAATCTGTATGACTGTCAGGTTAAGCACTGGACCGGCCGTGATTTCCCGTTCGTGGGCATACTCACGGTAGATGGAGAGCCCTACAGGTTCATGGGAGAAAGGGTTGCCACTTATGATTCAGTGACTGATGACGTGAATGCATGGAATGCCGTCTACACTACCAGCCGTCCGTCAGGTGACTGGATGGCTCCCGACTACAGCCCTAAGGGCTGGAAACAGGGAGTGGGTCCCTTCGGATGCATGAATCCCGACGCACCATACGTTACCGAGTGGAATACCGACCAGATATGGCTGAGGCGCGAGTTCGAGCTCGCCGAGGACCTCTGCGACGAGGAAGTGGTGCTGAACTACAGCCACGATGACGATGCCGTGATCTATGTGAACGGAATCGAGGTGGCAAACTGGGTGCATTCCTGGGAATGTGACGGGTACATGACCCTGCCCAAGGAGGCCGTAGCTACCTTGAAGGCCGGCAGGAATGTGATTGCCGCAACCTGTGTGAACACGGCAGGCGACGGAGTGATCGACGCCAACATCAAGGTCGTCAGGCATCATGGCACCGAGGTTTCCGAGACTGCTGTCCAGAAGAGCGTGGATGTGCAGGCTACCCAGACTCATTATGAGATGACCTGCGGCCCTATCGACCTGAAGATATCGTTCATGGCCCCTCTCCTTCTTGACAATCTCGAGCTTGTGAGCCGCCCTGTGAACTATGTTTCCTATACCGCGTCGTCAAATGACGGCAGGAACCATGACGTGAAGATCACCTTCGAGGCCACCGGCGACTGGGCCCGCCATCTTGGCAACCAGGAGCTCGAGCTCTCGACTGAGGAAGACGCCAGCTTCGTATATCTCAAGGCTGGTACGAAGGAACAGAACATCCTCGGCCGCAAGGGCGACCACGTGTGCATCGACTGGGGCTACTTCTATCTTGCAGCCGGCAAGGATGGAGCAAGCGCTTCTGTGGATGCTCCCGTCATGTCCCTTACTCAGGACCTTGGCAGTGTCAAGGGAAAGACTTCAGGTAAGGTGATGGTCGGTTACGACGACATCTACAGCATCCAGTATTTTGGCGAGAATCTCCGTCCTTACTGGAACCGTGACGGACAGCATACCATCCAGGAGCAGTTCTCGCTCGCGGATGCGCAGTATGCTGAGCTTCAGAAGAAGTGCGAGGAGTTCGACTGCCGTCTGATGGCCGAAGCCACCGCGGCCGGCGGAAAGAAATATGCCGAGCTCTGCGCTGTGGCCTATCGCCAGTGCATTGCCGCCCACAAGCTTGTCGAGGCTCCCAACGGAGACATCCTCTGGTTCTCGAAGGAGAACGACAGCAACGGTTCCATCGGCACGGTCGACGTGACCTATCCGTCAGCGCCCCTGTTCCTTCTCTATAACACAGAGCTTGCAAAGGGCCTGCTGAACCACAACTTCCACTTCGCCGAGTCAGGCCTGTGGACCAAGCCTTTCCCTGCACATGACGTGGGTACATATCCTCTCGCCAACGGACAGACCTATTCTGAGGACATGCCCGTGGAGGAGGCCGGAAACATGCTCATCCTTACCGCGGCCATCTGCAAGTACGACAACGACTACAGCTATGCATCGAAGCATTGGGATATCCTCAAGGTATGGGCGGACTATCTGCTTCATTTCGGTCTTGACCCCGAGGATCAGCTCTGCACCGATGATTTTGCCGGACATTCCGCACATAATACGAACCTTTCAATAAAGGCCATCGTCGCCCTTGCCGGCTTCGGCCGCATGGCAGAGGGCGTAGGCGATGCCGAACTCGCGCAGAAGTACTCCGAGGAGGCCAGGAGAATGGCAGAGGAGTGGGTGGAGAAGGCTGATGCCGGAGACCATTACAGCCGCACCTTCGGCGATCCTTCAAGCTGGAGCCAGAAGTATAACCTTGTCTGGGACAAGCTCCTCGGCCTGAACATATTCCCCGCAGACCTTGCAAGAAAGGAAATTGCCTTCTATCCTTCAGTGGAGCTGGAGTATGGCCTTCCGCTTGACGAGAGAAAGGAATATACCAAGACTGACTGGATAGTATGGACAGCGACCCTTGCAGAAGACAAGGCTGATTTCGAGCACTTCGTGGACTACATCTACAAGTTCGAATGCGAGACGGTTGACCGCATAGCCATGTCTGACTGGATATGGACTGACAAGCCCGAGCATGTGGGATTCATCGCCCGTTCTGTCGTAGGCGGATACTTCATCAAGATGCTGCCCAGCGAATAATACGGATTTATTCCATATCTGGACGTTTTTGACGTCAGGAAACAATTTAATGTCGCCCTCACGCTCGTGTGGGCGGCATTTTTTTGAAATAGGGGATTAACGACCTGACAAACCGCTGATGCTGGCGACCTTTGCCACAGACAAATCAGACGGCTTATGAAAAAGGTTTTGCTTTTTGTGCTGGCGCTGGCCGCCACTTCATGCAGCGAGAAGTTCTTCCTCTCGAGGAGCGAGAATGTCGACATCCTCGGAGATCTGACACACGACATGATCGTGCTGGGAGACCATCTTGAGGACCCCTATTCGGTGGAGAACATGACCAAGGCTCTGGAATCGCTTTATCCTACCAAGGCCGACCGTGTGGCTATGGACCCCACTGACCTGTATGTGCGCTTCCTTCCGAAAGACGAGGAGCAGTATGAGATGCTCGAGTCAATGGGCCTCCAGCTGCTTGACCATCCTGTAGACTTCGAGGTCGTGAGGGAGGGCGACTGGTACCATGACCCTGAAATACCTGAAGATGAGATAACATGGCAATATGCCGTTGTGCCTGTGGGCTTCACTTTCCCGAATGGCTTGCGTTATGAGGTGTTGGATGAGTGCTTCATTGCGGATAATGATGCTGCTACGAAAGGAAGTGGAATTGACTGGGACGAAGTAGAGAGAGAGGCCTACAGGCTTAGCGGCAATGAATCCCTGCTGGCTCCTGACAGCAAGGCGGGTGGCAGTTCTGAGGGGCCTTCCGGCAGGATTGCCATAATGGATCCGGAGGTCAGCGCCGAGCCCATAGGCGTGAAGGGCGTGATGGTGTCATGCAATTCCTTCGTGAAGTTCGCTAACGCGTACACCGACGAGGACGGCAACTACAGCATGAAGAAGAGCTTCTCCGGCACGCCACGCTACCGCCTTGTGTTCAAGAACAGGAAAGGCTTCTCGATAGGCTTCAACCTGCTGCTAGTGCCTGCTTCCATGTCGACTCTGGGCAAGAACAGCCCGGCAGGAGTGGATGTGGTGATAGACCAGTCCTCGGAGCGCAAGCTCTTCTCGCGCAGCGTGGTGAACAATGCCGGATATGACTACTACTGCTCCTGCGAGAGTGACGGCGTCAGGATCAAGACGCCCCCGACGAACCTGAGGATATGGCTGTTCCAGCATCTGAACGCCAGCAGCGCGGTGATGCTGCAGCAGGGAGCGTTTGTCGAAGGTGCCCTCATAAAGGAATTCCTGGGCGAGTACCTGTCTCTTGTGGAGATGTTCCTGCCGGACATTACTCTGGGCCTGAAGAGTGCCGCGACCTATGCCGACATATACAACATGACCGTGCATGAGATGGCCCATGCAAGCCACTTCATGCAGGTTGGCAAGGCCTTCTGGGACCCGTACATCAAATTCATAATGACGTCCTTTGTGAAGTCCGGCTTCGTGACATACGGGGTCGGCACCGAGGCCAATCACGGATACTGCGAGGTGGGGGAGATGTGGGCCTACTATGTGCAGACGCAGCTGTACAGGGAAAGATACCCTGATACATCCGTGGTGTTCGGCACGAACTTCTGGTTCTCACCCCAGATACTCCTCTATCTCGACGACCGCGGTCTCAACCGCTTCAAGATATTCAATGCCCTCACCAGCGACATAACCGACAAGGACAAGCTGCAGGACAAACTCCTGAGCCTGTACCCTGAAATGAAAAGCACGATAAACCAGGCCTTCGGGCGATATAACTGAAAACTATGAACAAACTTCTTTCTGCAATCATCTTCCTCTTCCTCAGCGTGGCGCTTTACGGCCAGGAGCTGGCTGTCTCCACGAATCTTGTGGAATATGTCAACCTGGGAACAATGAACATGGAGGCTTCGTATGGGTTTGCCCGCCATTGGAGCGTTGAGGCGGGAGTAAAGTATAATCCGTTCTCGTTCGGGGAGGGGGAAGATGCTCTGCAGAACCGACAGCGCTCGTTCTCGGCCGGAGCGAAGTACTGGCCATGGCACATCTATTCAGGATGGTGGATTGCCGGGCATGTGCGCTATCAGGAGTACAATGCAGGCGGTCTTGTGTCGCAGGAGACTTCGGAGGGAGACCGTTTCGGCAGCGCGCTGCAGGGCGGGTATTCCTACATGGTGTCGCAGCATCTGAATCTCAACTTCGGTGCGGGAATATGGGCTGGCAGAGACGTCTACAAGGTCTATTCATGCCCGAGCTGCGGCCGCGTCCTGGACCACGGATCGAAATTTTTCGTCCTACCGAGCGACATTATTGTAGCACTTGCTTATATATTCTAAAATTTTGCTATCTTTGCACTCCAATCCTTGCGCGGGTGGCGAAATGGTAGACGCGCTAGTTTCAGGAGCTAGTGGGGTAAAACCTGTGTGAGTTCGAGTCTCATCTCGCGCACAATCTTAAGAGGGTGACTAAAAAGTCCAATAGGACTTAGAGGTCACTCTCTTTTTTTTTGTTATTCTGCCTCCGAGCGTCGGCTGCTCTCCTCGGTATAATGGACATTTTCGGTTGGTAAAATCCTATATAACAATTTGACACATTG
>JAKSKK010000043.1 GCA_024401745.1 Bacteroidales bacterium | reverse complement strand
TGTTCACAAAGGTACATCTTTATATCTTTAAACACATAGTTTTACTGGTGGTCCGTAATTTCGGTCAAGTTCTATCACGGCCACCTTGCTCTGGGCAGGAGTGTTTTTCAGTTTTATGTCTGCGGTTTTAATGTACAGTTTAACAAATTTAGTAAAATTTAGACTATCTTTATGGGACGAAACGTACAATCCTCACATTATTGATAACTAACGACTGATTCCATGGCAGAAAGGTCAAAACTGGTTGAAAGGAATTTCCTTCTCACATTCATACTTGTAACAACGCTGTTCGCCCTGTGGGGCTTTGCAAACGACCTCACCAACCCTATGGTCGCCGCTTTCCAGACGATCATGGAGCTCTCTGCGGCCAAGGCATCGCTCATTCAGTTCGCATTCTATGGCGGATATGCGACCATGGCCATCCCCGCGGCGTTCTTCATCCGCAAGTACAGCTACAAGACGGGCATTCTGATAGGCCTGGCCCTGTACGCAGTGGGTGCATTCCTGTTCATCCCCGCAGCCGCCCAGCAGAGCTTCCTGTTCTTCTGCCTCAGCCTGTACATCCTCACCTTCGGCCTCGCATTCCTCGAGACCACGGCAAACCCCTTCATCCTCTCGCTCGGAACCAAGGAGACTTCCACCAGGCGTCTTAACCTGGCACAGGCCTTCAACCCTATGGGCTCGCTCTCAGGAATGGCCGTGGCATCATTCATAGTCCTCCCTGCCCTGCTCAGCGACAGGCACCGTGACGCTTCAGGCCAGCTGACATTCAGCTCCCTGCCTGAATCAGTCAAGGCCGCAGAGAGGCTGCAGGACCTCGCTACCATCCGCAACGCATACGTTGCAATAGGCATAGTTGTAGCTGTCGTGCTGGTGATCATGGCCGTGACAAAGATGCCGTCAAGCAACATAGACAAGACCAAGATGAACGCGAAGGCAACCCTCAAGCGCCTCTGGCACAACGTCACCTACCGCGAAGGCGTAGTTGCACAGCTGTTCTATGTGGGTGCACAGATCATGACCTGGACCTTCATCATCCAGTATGCCGACAACCTCGGAATCGACAAGGCCACCGCACAGAAATACAACATCATAGCAATGGCTTCGTTCCTGTGCTTCAGGTTCATCTCAACCTTCCTGATGAAGTACGTGAACTCAAGGAAACTCCTCACAATCTTTGGCTGCGGAGCCGCTCTCTGCACCATAGGCGCCATCTGCATAGTCGGTCCCGTCGGGCTCGGATGCCTCGTGGCAGTCAGCGCATTCATGAGCCTCATGTTCCCTACCATCTACGGTATCTCGCTTGAGAATGTGAGCGCTGAGGATTCTTCTCTGGGTGCAGCATTCCTCGTAGAGGCCATCGTGGGCGGGTCCATCCTGCCTCCCCTCCAGGGCGCAATAATCGACCAGGGCACCATACTCGGGCACCCGGCCGTGAACGTCAGTTTCGTGCTGCCGCTCATCTGCTTCTTGGTGATAATTGTCTTCGGTATCCGCTGCAGCAGGCGGGTAGAAGCCTGAAAGAGAACTTTACTGAATCACTGGTTCATCCATTTCCACGAGCCTGCCAACCGCCTTCCGGAGGGTTAACGGGACTCGTGAACCGAGAATCGTGTCAAGCTGTGGATTGGAATGGAGGTCAGTCGCTATGAAGCTGTACATTCCTTTGCCAAGCAGGTACTTAAGAATACGCAGGGACGCCTTGCCGTACTTGCCCGTCAACGACATCATGTTCATCTGGAAGCGGCAGCCCATGTCGGCAAGCTTGTCGAAGTCGGCAAGACAGTCTGACATGTAAAGGTAGCGCTCCGGGTGTGCCAGTATCGGATACAGGCCGGCCATGTTGAGGTTGAAGATGGTCTGTTCGAGATTCGGACTGCGGAAATAGTATGACATCTCCACAAGAATGGAGTCGTCAGGGAAGGTCAGGAGGGTTTCGGGATTCTGCGCCACCCTCTCGTCAAATCCGTTGACGACCATGTATTCTGCCGCCAGATGCGATTTAAGCCCATCAGGAAGCTTTTCCTTGAAGGATGAGTAGACCTCACGCAGGAGGGATTCATTCATCTCAGGATAGACGTCAGGGTTCATGTGAGGAGTGAACACTATGGCCTTCGTGCCGGCCTCGACCATCTTCCCTATCGCATGCAGAGAGGACTCCTCATTACGAAAACCGTCATCCACTCCGGGGAGCAGATGACAGTGTATTTCGGTGGAGCAGAGCTTCATATTCTACGATTCCTTCTCGGTGGTGCCTGTCGTGTGATCCTTGCGACCGAATCTCTTCGTTCCTTCAGGCTCGCCATAGCCGTAGCCATAGCCATAACCATAGCCGCTGCCGTGGCCGTAACCGTAGCCATAGCCACTGCCATAGCCGTAGCGGTACTTGCTTGCGGCAAGGTCGACTCCGTTCAGCACGATGTTCACGTTCTTTACAGGACGGTTCTCGCTCTTGAGCGCCTCCTGAATCTCGGGCAATAGGCTCAGAGGAGTATGGCCGGCGCGAAGTATGTAGAGCGTGGCATCGACGTATGAGTTGATGATGAATGAGTCAGATACGGGCAGATAAGGCGCAGAGTCGACGATTATGTAATCGTACTTGTCGCGGAAGTAGCTGATGATTTCAGCACACTTGCCCTGCTGCAGAAGTTCGGTAGGGTTGGGAGGAACTGGGCCGACGAAAATGACATCGAGGGTGTCGCTTACGCCTGAAGGACATACCAGCGCGTCTAGGCTGTCGGCCTTGCCGATGAGGTAGCCTACCACTGAATTATACTTGCTGTTGGTAGGGTTGAATATCCTGTTGAGGCGGGGCTTGCGGATGTCGAGGCCCACGATGAGAACCTTCTTGCCAACATGAGAAAGGCTTACAGCCAGGTTGGCAGCCACGTATGACTTGCCCTCACCGGCTATTGAAGAAGTCACCTGGATGACCCTGCAGTCAGGCAGGTACTGGAGGTTCGAGCGTAGATTGCGGAATGCCTCGCTGGTGACGTCACGGCCATTGCGGGATATGAGCTCGGTGTGCTCGCTGTCGCCCTTGGGAAGGACTGACATGACGTTGAACGAGAGCTTGTCGGTTACGTCCTTCTTGGTCTCGACCTTGGTGCGCAGCTGCATGCGCGCCCATACTACGAGAGGAGGGATGCAGCAGCCAAGTATGAATGCGAGCAGATAGATCTGCATGCTGTTGGGGCTGACGGGCTTGGGATTACCGAAAGCGGTCTCGATCACGCGGAAGGTCTCGACCTGTGAATACATTCTGATCTGAGACTCCTCCCTCTTCTGCTGAAGCATGAGGTAGAGAGGCTCGATGACCTCGAGGCGGCGGTTGAGCTGCTGGAGCTCGAACTGCTGCTGAGGTATGTCTGCCATCTTGCGCTTGCCTGCGCTGATAGTCTTGGCAAGCTCCTTGGCACGTATCCCATAGACCCTCACAAGGTTGGCGACTGATATTTCGATGCTTCGCTTCTGGTCGTCGAGCTGGGCATTCAGGCTGAGTACGCGGGGATTGCTTTCAGATGAGTTGGAGATCATCCTGTTGCGCTCTGCGACCATTGTGTTGTATGATGCGATGATGCTGTTCAGGCCTGCATCGTTGATTCCGATGTTCGCGGGAATGACGGTGTACTTGCCGGCGTTGTCTTCTGAGATGTATTCAGAGATCATGTCGAGGACCTGAAGCTGGAGCAGCACCTCATTCAGCTGGTCAGTGTACTGCTGGTCTGAAGTGATGGAAGCCTGTGACTGCGAATTGATGTCGACGACTATATTGCTTGACTGATAGCGCTTGTAGTCATCTTCAGCAGCGCCAAGGTCCTTGGAGATGTCCTTCAGACGCTGGTCGATGAAGTTGATGGTATTGACGATGGCCATGTTGCCGTATGCGCGGGCCTCGTCGTTAACCTTATAGATCAGAGTATTGAGTATGTCGGTGGCACGCTTGGCCTTGGTGTCGTTCATTGTGAGGACCACGACGTCGTTGAGCTTCATCTTCTGGCCCTGAGCCTCGACGGTAAGGTTCTTGACGAAACCGCGGGCGCAAGTGAAGGAGTTGGTCCATGAGCCGATGTAGCTGTCTTTGTTTATCATGGCCTCGGCATCGGTGACATTCAAGGCGAACTGGCAGCCACTGAAGTTCACGTTCTCACCGAAACTGCATTTCTTCTTGGGAGAATCCACCTTCTTGCCGTTAATCTTGACTGTCTTGATCTGGTACTCCTTTCCCTTCAGGTTCTTGAACTCGACTGACAGCGAACCGGGACGCATCTCTTCAGGATAGAGGGAATCGATGCTGAAAGTAAGCTCGAAGGGACTGTCTTCATAGTATTCCACGAGCTTCCTGCTGAACAGCGAGCGGCCGACCTTGACCCTGTCTGCAATGGGCATTGCATAATGATAGTAGCGATAGTTGAGACCGAGTTCGTCCACAACCTTGCTCATCATGGTGGGGCTCTTTATGATGAACACCTCGTTCTCGACATTGGGCTTGGTAAGGCCAGTTCCAGAGAACTCTGAAAGGAGTTCCATCTCAGCACCTGTACCGTCGTTGCGGTTGAGGCGTATCCATGCAGAACGCTGATATACGGGGTTCTGCATCCTCACGTAGAAGAATGCTATTGCAAGAGCAGCGATTGCAGATGCAACTATCCAGTAGCGCAGACGCCAGAGGAACTCGAAGATCTCTCTGAGGCTCATGGAAGCGTTATTGTTCTGCTGACTGCCCGGAGTGGGATTGCCCGATGTGTTGTATGCTGCCATGTCTTTAGAAAATCAATGAAAGGAGTGCGATGGTTGTGGTTACAGAGCTGAGGATGACGCTCCAGATTCCGGTTGCCGTGGTTGCAGTTGCGACCCTGGTAGGGCTGGGCGGTATGTAGAGTACGTCGTTCTGCTGCAGATAGAAGTAAGGAGAATCGAGGACATGGCTGTCCTTGAGGTCGATCTTGAAGTGCTTCTGCTCGCCGTTGACCTCCCTGATGAGAAGGATGCCGTCCCTCTGGGCGGTAAGGTTGAGGTCCCCGGCCTTGCCAAGAGCCTGAAGGATGTTGATCTTCTCGGAGTCCATGGTATAGGTACCGGGAGAGCGGACTTCGCCGAGGATGGTGATCTTGTAGTTCCTGAAGCTGATGTATACGATAGGATCCTTGACGTCCTTGCCGATCTCGGCAGTGAGGAAGTCTACCAGTTGATTGCGGGTCATACCCTCGACGTGGATGGTACCGAGAGTGGGGAAATCGATGTTTCCTTCAGCATCCACGAGGTATGAAAGGGTTGCCCTCTCAGGATCGGTGCTGGATGATACGCCATTGGCCATCTCACTGAGCGTGAGGTTATAAGGAGCGGTAACGGACTTGTCGGGGCCGCTGACTACGATGGTCAGGCGGTCATCCTTTTTGATCACGGCCTCGAACTCTGAAGAAAGAGGTGTGAGCTCGACGTCATCTATGTCCTGAAAATAGATGATGTCCTTGTAGGAGGCACATGACGCAGCGGCGATGATGACGGCCGCAAGCGCAAATATCCTGATGCTTTTCATATTGGCTTACTTTAATCGCGTAAAGTTAGCCATTTTTAAACATCATACAAAACTAATGGGGTGAAATTCAGCTTAATTTGCGCGTCTGATCGTCAAGCTGATGGCCTCAGGATGCTTTTCGCAGAATTCAGAGGCATCATCGACCACAAGAGCGAGATATCCGCCGCCACCGGCGCCGGGCATCTTCCAGGCAAGCACACCGTCGGTATGGGACCAATGCTCGATGGCAGGAGCGACGCAGCCCTGTATCATGGCGGGGAACATTGCAGTCTGGGCATTGAACGATGCCATGTACGAACTTGCGAAGGCCTCGAGGTCACACGCGAGGATGGCATTCCAGCATGATTCGGCGGCATTCGCAAGGGCCTGCACCTTGGGGGCGGTGATGTCCTTGCCCCTGACGACTGAGCAACCTGGCACGCGCGGCTCGAGAGAGATCATGCACAGATGCGACTCCAGCCAGCCCAGAACCATCTCGTCCTGGCAGGTCTCGATCTTCTCGGGCCAGAAATGGTTGTCATAATAATGGCGCGCGAGGCCAGGCACGCATATTCCTATTGCATCCTGCGCTCCGCTTATGTGGCCGCCCTCCCTTTCGGGATGGTTCTCGAAGCAGAACACGAGCCTTGCAAGGGTCTCAGGGTCCATATTGGGCAGCTGATATGGCCAGATGCGCATTATCTGATTCCTGGTGGATGTGGAAAGTCCGCAGCGTTCGCGTATCTCGAAAGTGGGCTCGAGAGATATGGTAAGGGCCCATCCGGGGCACAGACAACTCACGTAAGGCTGGTCGATCCATGTTCCGGCAAGGTCGAGTCGGGTCGGGATCTTGCATGATATGAGCTTGAGTGAGGTGCTGCTCCTTGCTTCAAGACCCTCGGCGGGCTTACGCTCGAGCACCACGTACTCTATTCCGTGCTCCTCGCAAAAACGGCGCTTGTCTTCATTGCTGCCGTCGTAGTTCACCACGAACACGTCGGGCTTCAGAGCCTCGACGGTGGGGACGAAATCCATGATGCCGTCGCCTGCGTTGATGAAGGCATCCTTCACATACCTGATGCTCTTGACCATGAACAGACGTTCGTTTTCGCTGTACACGGTCTTGTGATGCTTGTAGTGGAGAATGGTCTCGTCGGAACCTATGCCGACGTAGAGGTCACCGTACTGGGCGGCCTGCTTGAAGAACTCAACGTGTCCGCTATGAAGAAGGTCATAGCAGCCTGAAACAAAAACCTTTTTCATATTAGAGCAGGATACGGGAGTCGGACCCGCCTCCTCGGCTTGGGAAGCCGATGCACTGCCGATGTGCTAATCCTGCATTGCAACCGTTACAAAAACAAAAGGATTTGTTTCAGTTTTCAGTCACAAAGATAAGAATAATTCTTAAATTTGGGGTTGTAAAAAAGATAAAACGAAATGTATTCATTAGGAATTGACGTAGGATCTTCTTCCGTTAAAGTAGCGCTGCTTGACATCGAAAGCGGCAAATGCATATGTTCAGCAACAAACCCCAAGCAGGAGGCCCCCATCAAGAGTCCGAGCAAAGGATTCGCAGAGCAGGACCCCCAGTCATGGTGGAAATACATGAGCGACGGCGTGAACGAGATGGCGGCACAGGGCTTCAGCATGTCTGAGGTGAAGTCGATAGGCATCTCCTATCAGATGCACGGACTCGTGGCTGTCGACAAGGACATCAAGCCTGTAAGGGACGCCATCATCTGGTGCGACTCCAGGGCCGTAGGCATCGGCGAGGAAGCGCTGAGCGGCATAGGCTACAACGAGTGCATGACCCATCTGCTCAACAGCCCCGGCAACTTCACCGCCAGCAAGCTCGCGTGGGTAAAGCGCAACGAACCCGAGCTCTACTCAAAGATCAGCAAGTTCATGCTCCCCGGCGACTATATCGCATACCTGCTCAGCGGCGAGGTGAGCACAACGGCGACCGGCCTTTCAGAGGGCATACTCTGGGACTTCAAGAACAACTGCAGGGCCGACTTCGTGGCAGACTATTATGGAATCGAGAAAGACAAGTTCTGCCCCATCGTTTCGGCAATAGGCAATGACATCCGCACCAATGCAGCCACACAGGCAGCTCTGGGCATCCCCGAGGGAACTCCCATCAGCTACCGCGCAGGCGACCAGCCGAACAACGCATTCTCACTGAACGTGCTCGAGCCCGGCGAGATTGCCGCAACCGGCGGCACCAGCGGCGTGGTCTACGGTGTGACCGACCTTCCCAAGGCCGACCAGTACTCACGCGTGAACACCTTCCTGCACGTGACTCCTTCGAAGGAGCAGCGCATGGGCGTGCTCCTCTGCATCAACGGCACCGGCATCATGAACGCATGGACCCGCAGGAACGTGGCACCCGACCTCTCATACTCACAGATGAACGAACTTGCCGAGACCGTTCCCGTAGGTTCTGAGGGCATGACCGTGCTCCCCTTCGGAAACGGAGCCGAGCGAGTCCTCTGCAACAAGAACGTCGGCGCCCGCTTCGCAGGAGTTGACCTCGTACGCCAGAACAGGGCACATATCGTACGCGCCGTGCATGAAGGAATCGCATTCTCGTTCAAGTACGGAATCGACATTATGAAGAATCTGGGCCTCCAGCCCAACGTGATACGCGCCGGAGAGGCCAACATGTTCCTGAACCCTGTATTCCGCAGCACTCTTGCGACCCTGTGTGACTCCCGCATCGAACTCTTCGATACCGACGGTTCACTCGGAGCAGCACGCGGAGGCGCCCTCGGCGCAGGATACTACTCCAGCGCGAAGGAGGCATTCGCCAACCTCGTGAAGACCCGCACCGTCGATCCCGAGCAGAGCTGGAAGGAGCCTCTCGAGGAAGCATACGGCCGCTGGACAGAAGAACTCGGCAAACTTATCTAGCAATTTACATAAATCTAATAATCAACTTAACACTTTAAATCATGGCAGAATTTTTCCCTGAAATTTCAAAGATCAAATTCGCAGGTGCAGAGTCAAAGGACCCTATGGCATTCCATTACTATGACCCCGAGAAGGTTGTAGCAGGCAAGAAGATGAAGGACTGGATGAAGTTCGCAATGGCATGGTGGCACACACTGTGCGCAGAGGGAGCTGACCAGTTCGGCGGCGGCACCAAGACATTCCCCTGGAATGCAGCAGCATGCCCCATCGAGCGCGCCAAGGCAAAGGTTGACGCTGGCTTCGAGATCATGCAGAAGCTCGGTATCGAGTACTACTGCTTCCACGATGTAGACCTCGTTGACGAGGCTGCTACCATCGAGGAGTATGAGGCTAACCTCAAGGAGGTTGTCGCATACCTGAAGAAGAAGCAGGCAGAGACCGGCATCAAGCTTCTGTGGGGTACAGCAAACGTATTCGGCAACAAGCGCTATATGAACGGTGCAAGCACCAACCCTGACTTCGACGTTGCAGCACGCGCAATGGTTCAGATCAAGAACGCCATCGACGCAACCATCGAGCTTGGTGGTGAGTGCTACGTATTCTGGGGCGGCCGCGAAGGTTACATGTCACTCCTCAACACCGATATGAAGCGCGAGAAGGAGCACATGGCAACAATGCTCACCATGGCACGCGACTATGCACGCGCTAAGGGATTCAAGGGCACATTCCTCATCGAGCCTAAGCCCATGGAACCTACAAAGCATCAGTACGACGTTGATACAGAAACCGTTATCGGATTCCTCCGCGCTCATGGTCTTGACAAGGACTTCAAGGTCAACATCGAGGTCAACCATGCTACACTCGCAGGTCACACATTCGAGCACGAGCTCCAGTGTGCAGTTGACGCAGGCATGCTCGGTTCAATCGACGCAAACCGCGGTGACTACCAGAATGGCTGGGATACCGACCAGTTCCCTATCGACGTTTACGAGCTCGTTCAGGCTATGATGGTCATCGTCAAGGGTGGCGGCCTCGTAGGAGGAACCAACTTCGACGCAAAGACCCGCCGCAACTCTACCGATCTTGAGGACATCATCATCGCTCATGTATCAGGTATGGATGTAATGGCACGCGCACTCCTCATCGCAGCTGACGTTCTCGAGAACTCACCTATCCCCGCTATGCTCAAGGAGCGCTACGCTTCATACGACGCTGGCGTCGGCAAGGACTTCGAGGACGGCAAGCTCACCCTCGAGCAGGTTGTAGAGTATGCAAAGAAGAACGGAGAGCCCAAGCAGACCTCTGGCAAGCAGGAACTCTACGAGACAATCGTGAACCTCTACATCAAGTAATATCCATTATTTGACATAAAAATCTTGAAACCGGCGCAGAGAACATGATTCTTTGCGTCGGTTTTCAAGTTTCAGACCTCCGATGACAGGACTTTTCCTTTCATTTGCAGAAAACTTCAGCTTATGAAAAGGACTTCATCGTTTGCAGCTCTGCTGCTCGCCGCGTGCATGGCGGCCGTCTCCTGCCAGGAACTGACAGGATCGAACAACAAGGGAACACTGCAGGTCAGCATTTCGACCGACTTCCTGATCCAGACCAAGGGTCTGTCTCACATTCCCGACCCGGGAGCATTCAACCTGACAATCACCGATTCGAAGGGAAAGACAATCTATGACGGAAGCTACTCGGCATCGCCCGAGCACTTCGAGGTGGCTGCGGGCTCCTACACCGTGAGCGTGCGTTCCGAAGAATTTGACGAGCCCATGTTCGACACGCCTCAATGGGGAGACACCCAGGTGGCGAAAGTGTCGTCAGGGCAGGCTGTGAACGTGTTCATGAACTGCACCCAGCTGAACAGCGGCATAAGGCTGGTACCTGACGCCACGTTCAGGACAGCCTATCCTCAGGCAACATTATATATACAGGGAGCGGACGGCGCCCTTATGTACAGTTACACCGAAAAGCGCACGGCCTTCTTCCTGCCAGGTGTTATTGCCGTGATTCTTTCCGATTCCGGAAAATCCGAGACCATCTGCAGCAGGAAGCTGGAGGCGCAGGAGATACTCACGCTGGGACTGTCGGCAAACCTCACGACGGTAACGGACGGGAAGATCAAGGTCGAAGTGGACACGACCAGGAACTGGACCTCGGAATACTATACTATAGGCGGTGAGAGTTCCAGCGCGAGCGCATATAACGTATCCGAAGCCAAGGGCCACATAGGAGAGACAGGAGCATGGGTGGAAGGATACATAGTGGGAATAGCCACGAACACTTCCAAATTCTCGTTCAGCGGGCCATTCTCAAAGAACACGAACATCGTGATAGGCCTCAGAAGCACTTCCACCGATCCCGAATACCTCCTGAGCGTGGAACTGCCGAAGGGAGACATCAGAGATGCCATGAACCTGATGGACAATCCGGAGCTACTGGGGCATCATGTCAGGATCTGCGGAGACATCGTGAGTGCATATTATGGCATTCCTGGTGTAAAAAGCCTGAAGGATTTTGAAATATAGAAGGTCCTTCGACATGAATAAATTCACGGGGTGCTTGCATCACTGCGAGCACCCCGCTACTTAACCTAAACTTAAACTATGAAAAACTTCAAAGGCAAATCTAATGAATTCTTTATAATTTTCCAAGATTATCCGTAAAATTCACAATTTCCTGGTCGGAAATGTTATAGTTTATAAGATTGCCTCTCAGGTACTGGTCGTATGCCGACATGTCCATGAGGCCATGCCCCGTAAGGTTGAAGAGCAGAACTTTCTTCTCCCCGGTCTCCTTGCATTCGAGAGCACGACGGATTGTGGCTGCTATGGCATGAGATGACTCCGGAGCGGGGATGATACCCTCAGACTTTGCAAAGAGCACTGCAGAATCGAAAGCCTCTAACTGGTTAATATCCATGCCTTCCATGAATCCGTCCTTGAGGAGCTGACTGACGACTCCGCCGGCACCGTGATACCTCAGGCCACCGGCATGTATGTTGGCAGGCATGAACTTATGTCCAAGGGTGAACATCGGAATGAGAGGGGTATATCCGGCCTCGTCGCCGAAGTCGTATGTAAACACTCCCCTGGTAAGCTTGGGACATGAAGCGGGCTCGCAGGCGGTGAAGCGGGTCTTCTTCTCACCGGAAATCACGTGCCTCATGAACGGGAATGCTATTCCGCTGAAGTTTGAGCCACCTCCGAAGCATGCTATGACCTCGTCGGGATACTCACCGGCCATCTCCATCTGCTTCTCGGCCTCAAGGCCTATGATTGTCTGATGCAGAGACACATGGCTCATCGTAGAGCCAAGAGTATAACGGCACTTCTCGGGTGTTGTGCGGGCAAGCTCCACGGCTTCGGATATGGCTGTTCCGAGGGAGCCCTGGTGATTGGGGTTGCGGGTAAGGATATCCTTTCCGGCACGGGTACTCATAGAGGGCGAAGGGGTTACCTGTGCACCCCATACCTGCATCATGGAGCGACGGTAGGGCTTCTGCTCGTAGCTGATCTTCACCTGATATACGGCGGCGTCCATGCCGAACACGCGGGCAGCGTACGAAAGGGCTGTGCCCCACTGTCCGGCGCCGGTCTCGGTAGTGACGTTGGTGATGCCTTCCTGCTTGCAGTAATAGGCCTGGGCTATGGCCGAATTCAGCTTGTGCGAGCCCACTGGGCTCACGCTCTCATTCTTGAAATATATGTGAGCGGGGGTATCCAGAGCCTTCTCAAGGCCATATGCACGGACGAGAGGTGTACTTCTGTAATATGTGTACATTTCCCTCACCTGCTCGGGAATGTCGATCCATCGGTCGGTCATGTTGAGCTCCTGACGGGAGCACTCGGTACAGAATATCTGGCTGAGCTGCTCCAGGGTGACGGGCTCACGCGTGACGGGATCGAGCATGGGCAGCGGCTTGTTGGGCATGTCCGCCTGTATGTTGTACCACTGTGTGGGTATCTGGTCCTCCGTAAGGAAATAACGTTTCTGCTTCA
This sequence comes from Bacteroidales bacterium, assembly GCA_024401745.1. Lineage (GTDB taxonomy): Bacteria > Bacteroidota > Bacteroidia > Bacteroidales > UBA932 > Cryptobacteroides. The sequence continues at coordinate 1,209 of JAKSKK010000043.1, read as the reverse complement.
TATATTATCTATTCGCAAACATACAAAGTTACGCAAAATAAATTATCTTTGTGAATGTTAGTTATGAATTATTCAAAATCCCAGATCATGAAGAAGATACTTTACATTGCCGCAGCTGCAGCCATGCTCGTTTCCGCATTGTCATGCAGCGGCATCAAGACCGTGAAGGGCGACCCTCAGAACACTAAGATCTACACTCTCGATAACGGAATGAAGGTCTTCATGTCAGTAAACAAGGAGCAGCCCCGCATCCAGACCTACATCGCAGTGAAGGTCGGAAGCAAGAATGACCCTTCCGAGACCACAGGACTCGCCCACTACTTCGAGCATCTGATGTTCAAGGGCACCGAGCAGTTCGGCACTAGCGACTATGCAGCCGAGAAGCCCATGCTCGACGAGATCGAGCAGCTCTTCGAGGTCTACCGCAAGACCACCGACGATGCTGAGCGCAAGGCAATATACCACAGGATCGACTCCATCAGCTACGAGGCCTCCAAGATCGCCATCCCCAACGAGTACGACAAGCTCATGGCAGTGATCGGCGCCGACGGCACCAACGCATGGACCTCTGCCGACGAGACCGTATACACCGAGGACATCCCCTCAAACCAGATAGACAACTGGGCCCGCATCCAGGCAGACCGCTTCCGTAACAACGTGATCCGCGGTTTCCACACCGAGCTTGAGACAATCTACGAGGAGAAGAACATGTCTCTCACCCAGGACAGCCGCAAGGTATGGGAGAGCCTCGACCAGGCACTCTTCCCTAACCACCCTTACGGCCAGCAGACAACCCTCGGAAGCCAGGAGCACCTCAAGAACCCTTCCATCACCAATGTGAAGAAATACCACGACACCTACTACGTCCCCAACAACATCGCAGTCTGCGTGTCAGGTGAATTCGACCCCAAGGAGATGGTTGCAGCCATCGAGAAGTACTTCGGCGACTGGGAGCCCAATCCAGAGCTCCCCGCACTCCAGTTCGAGCCCGAGCAGCCTATAACCTCCCCCATCGAGAAGACAGTCTATGGCCTCGAGGCCGAGAACCTCGCAATGGGCTGGAGACTCCCCGCTGCCAAGGACCTCAAGACCAATGAGGTAGCCGAGATCGCCGGATACATCCTCAACAACGGCGCCGCCGGCCTCATCGACCTCGACATCAACCAGCAGCAGAAGGCCCTCCGCGTAAACGCCGGCCACCAGACACAG
>JAKSKK010000042.1 GCA_024401745.1 Bacteroidales bacterium | reverse complement strand
AACCAGCGTCACGGAAACGCTGACACCAAGGATCGCAGCGAGAACGCACACAGCACCAAGAAGATGGGTCGCCAGAAGGGCGGCGGCGGTGCACGTCACGGATCTCTCAAGTCTAACATCTACGTCGGTGGTGGCCGCGTGTTCGGACCTACCCCCCGTTTCTATCACAATAAGTTGAACAAGAAGGTCAAGGCTCTTGCCCGCAAGTCAGCTCTCAGCTACAAGGCACAGGAGAATGCAATCATCATGCTCGAGCCCTTCACCATGGACGCACCCAAGACCAAGGAGTTCCTCGCAATCAACGCAGCCATCAAGGCAGGCGACCGCAAGGTTCTCTACGTGCTTCCTCAGAATTCAACCAACATCTATCTTTCATCACGCAACCTCGAGCAGGCCAAGGTCATCTCTGTTGACGAGATCAACACCTACGCAATCATGAATGCCAACACTCTGGTACTCATCGACGGCGTTCAGGACATCCTTGCCGAGAGAAACCAGCGCTAAACGTACACGAAGATGGGAATTATCATTAAGCCAATCGTAACAGAGAAGTTGACGGATCAGGGCGAAAAGTTGAACCGTTATGGCTTTATCGTAGACCGTAAGGCCAACAAACTTCAGATCAAGGACGCAGTCGAGAAGATGTACAACGTCACAGTCGCTGCTGTCAATACAGTCAATTATCACGGAAAGAAGAGAACCCGCTACACCAAGTCAGGTCTTCTCCGCGGCCGTGCAAATCACTTCAAGAAGGCATACATTACCCTTGCAGGTGAGGATAAGATTGATTTCTACGCTAACATTTAAGGGAGGGACAGACAATGGCAGTAAGAAAATTCAAACCGGTTACTCCCGGTCAGAGAAACAAAGCTATCAGCAGTTTCGACGAGATCACAACCAACAAGCCTCAGAAATCATTGCTGGAGCCCCTTAAGAGCACAGGTGGACGCAACAACACCGGTCAGATGACAGTCCGTTATATCGGTGGCGGCCACAAGAGAATGTACCGCGTAATCGACTTCCGTCGCGCAAAGGATGAGTGCACTGCAACCGTTCTCACCATCGAGTACGATCCTAACCGCAGCGCCCGCATCGCCCTCGTTCAGTATGAGGACGGCGAGAAGAGGTACATCATCGCACCCAAGGACCTCAAGGTAGGTCAGGTTATCGCTTCAGGTAGCGGTGTCGCTCCCGAAATCGGTAACTGCCTCCCTCTGAGTGAGATTCCGGTGGGTACCAACGTACACAACATCGAGCTTCGTCCCGGTCAGGGTGCCGCTATGGCACGTTCAGCCGGCACATTCGCACAGCTCGCAGCACGCGAAGGCAACCAGGCCATCCTCCGTCTCCCTTCGGGTGAGACCCGTATGGTTCTCGTAAGCTGCCGCGCTACCGTTGGTCAGGTATCCAATACAGACCACAACCTCGAGAGTGACGGTAAGGCCGGCCGCCAGCGTTGGCTCGGCAGACGCCCTCACAACCGTGGTGTCGTTATGAACCCTGTTGATCACCCTATGGGTGGTGGTGAAGGCCGTGCATCCGGTGGACATCCTCGTTCACGCAAGGGATTGCCTGCTAAGGGATACAAGACACGTAATCCTAAGGCTGCTTCCAACAAGTTCATCATCGAGAGAAGAAAGAAATAATCGGAATTAAACTTTAGAGATTTATGAGTCGTTCACTTAGAAAAGGTCCATACATCCAGGAAGCTCTGGAGAATAGAATTCTTGCTATGAATGATGGTAGCAAGAAGAAGGAAGTGGTCAAGACCTGGTCACGTGCCAGCATGATCTCTCCTGACTTTATCGGCCATACTATCGCTGTGCATAACGGAAACAAGTTTATTCCGGTTTATGTAACTGAGCAGATGGTAGGTCACAAACTCGGCGAATTCGCCCCTACACGTAACTTCCGCGGTCACGCAGGAAACAATAAGAAGTAATCATTATGGGAAATCGTAAACATTTAATGGCCGAGCGTCTCAAGGAGACCAAGAAGGCTACCGCTATCGCAAAGCTCAACGACGTCCCTACTTCTCCTCGTAAGATGCGTCTCGTTGCAGACACAGTCCGTGGCGTCGAAGTAAATCACGCACTTGATCTCCTGCACTTCTCAAAGCGTCAGGCATCTCAGCCCCTGGAGAAGCTTCTCCGCAGCGCTATCGCTAACTGGGAGGCTAAGAACCCTGAGCAGAGCAAGGAACTCGAGAACGGTAACGTATATGTAAAGACTATCATGGTTGACGAAGGTCGCACACTCAAGCGCATCCGTCCTTGCCCTCAGGGCCGTGCCGGACGTATCCGCAAGCGTTCTAACCACGTTACCATCATTCTTGATGTTAAACCCGCCAAAGCAGAGTAATTATGGGACAGAAAACTAATCCTATCAGCAATCGTATCGGTATCACCCGTGGTTGGGACTCTAACTGGTGTGGTGGTAACTATGCGGAGAAGATCGCAGAAGACTTCGAGATCCGCAAGTATCTCGGCAACCGCCTTGCAAAGGCCAGCCTGAGCAGAATCATCATCGAAAGAACTCTCAAGCTCATCACCGTCACCATCTATGCAGCCCGTCCCGGTTTCATCATCGGAAAGGGTGGTCAGGAAGTTGACAAGCTTAAGGAAGAGCTTAAGAAGGTCACTAACAAGGACGTTCAGATCAACATCTACGAGGTTAAGCGCCCCGAGGTTGATGCCAACATCGTAGCAGACAGCATCGCACGCCAGATCGAGGGCCGTGTAAGCTATCGTCGCGCCATCAAGATGGCTGTTGCCAACACAATGCGCGTTGGTGCAGAGGGTATCAAGGTTCAGATCAGCGGCCGCGTCGGTGGAGCTGAAATGGCACGTTCAGAGATGTTCAAGGAGGGTCGTACTCCTCTTCACACCTTCCGTGCTGACATCGACTACGCTCTTGCAGTAGCAAACACCAAGGTTGGTTGCCTCGGCATCAAGGTTTGGATTTGCAACGGTGAGAAGTATGGCCGTCAGGACCTCACCCCCGCAGCTCTTGCAGCAGCTAATGCTCAGGCAGCTGGCCAGGGTCGTGGCAATGACCGCCGTGGTGGTGACCGTCGTCCTCGTCGTGATGGCGACCGTCGTCCCCGTCGTGACAACAACAAGTAATTTTTAGTCAAAAATTGCTATATTAGTGCCGGTTTCGGGTTTCCGAAACCGGTTTTTTATTAGGCACAAACCAAATCATCATCACAATGAAGAAGTCTATTTCCATAGCAATGGCCATCATTACCCTCGTGGCCTGCAACAACACCAGCGTGGAGGAGAAGATCAGCGCCTTTGAGGCAGATTGCGAGGCATTCGCCCAGAATGCGAACGAGCAGCTCTCCAATGCCGCTACCGAAGAGGCAGCAGATTCGATCTACAATGTCATTGAAAAGGAGTACGCTCAGAAGATGCTCGGCTACATCAAGCAGAACAGGAACAACAGGATCAGTGTCATGGCACTCAAGGAGGCCGTCAACATGGACCTCCTGGAAGCTGCCGAGATCAGGAGCATCGTCGCTACCCTTCACGATACCCTCAGAACCAATCCTGACGTAGAGAAGATCATCACCCGCCTTGATGTCCTTGAGAAGACGGCCGTGGGCTGCAAGTTCACCGACTTCGAGGTTGACGGAGTCAAGTTCTCCGATTTCGTAGGCAAGGGCAAGTACGTCCTCGTCGATTTCTGGGCAAGCTGGTGCGGCCCCTGCAAGGGTGAGATTCCCAACATCAAGGCAGTGTACGACAAGTATCACGGCGATGACTTCGACGTGCTCAGCGTAGCCGTATGGGACAAGCCTGAGGATACCGTGGCATCAGCCGAGGAGCACGGAATCGTCTGGAACCAGATCATCAACGCACAGAGGATACCTACCGACCTCTACGGCATCAACGGCATTCCCTGCATCATGCTCATCGGCCCCGACGGCATCATCCTCGACCGTACCATGCGTGGCGAGAAGATCATGCAGGTGGTTTCAGAGAACCTCGGCAGGTAGATCCTGATGGATGTACGCGAGAAAATAGACCTGCTGCCTCATCAGCCCGGTGTCTACCGCTACTACGACGCGGCGGGCACCGTGATCTATGTGGGCAAGGCCAAGGACCTGTTCAACCGCGTGCATCAGTATTTCGTGCCTCCCGAGAGGCTCAACACCAAGACCAGGATACTGGTCTCCAAGATTGCGGACGTGCAGTATTCGGTGGTGGACTCCGAGGCTGACGCCCTGCTCCTGGAGAACAACCTCATAAAGCAGTACAAGCCCAAGTACAACATCCTCCTGAAGGATTCCAAGACCTATCCGTGGATATGCGTCACTTCCGACGAGTTCCCCAAGGTCTTCCTGACCCGCAGGGTGGTGCAGAACAGCTCCCGCTATTTCGGCCCCTACAGCTCGGTGCTGCATGCCAGGGCCCTGCTGGAGTTCTTCAGCGCCAACTACCCCCTCCGCTCCTGCAAGCTCAGGATAACGTCGGAAGGGCTGCTGCACCATAAGTACAGGCCTTGCCTCGACATGCACCTGGGCCGCTGCCTGGGATGCTGCGTGGGCGGCGTTTCGCAGTCGGAATACGCGGCGTATATCAACGAGATCGTGCGCCTTCTGAGCGGAGGCGTGAACGACATAATAAAGCAGTACAAGGCTGCCATGATGCAGGCGGCCGACAGGCTCGACTTCGAGCTTGCCCAGAGCTTCAAGCTCAAGATCGACGCCCTGCAGCAGCACTACGCCAAGTCTATAATCACCACGGCGGGTGACCGCGACGTCGACGTGTTCTCGATAGTGTTCGACGGTCTGGACGCCTTCGGCAATTTCCTGCGTATCAGGGGCGGCGCCATCGTGCAGAGCCTGAACCTCGGCTTCAGGATGCAGATCGAGGAGGAGCAGGAAACGGTGCTCAGCACCTTCATCGCCGAGATAGAGAGCAAGTTCGGCTCTCTGAGCAGCGAGGTTCTGGTCCCGTTCCTGCCTGACGTCGAGATAGATGGCGTGGAGTTCCGCATACCCGTGCGCGGGGAGAAGCTGGCCCTGCTCGAGCTCAGCTCGAAGAATGCCAAGGAGTTCCGCTTCAACTCCCTCAAGGCCAAGGAGCACACTAATCCCGACGAGTACCGCCAGTCGGTCATGGAGGAGCTGCGCAAGGCCCTCGGCATGAAGGAACTGCCGGTGCACATGGAGTGCTTCGACAACTCGAACATCCAGGGAACCAATCCGGTGGCCGCGTGCGTCGTGTTTCGAAACGGGAAGCCCTGCAAGTCGGACTACCGCAAGTTCAAGATAAAGACCGTGTTCGGGGCGAACGACTACGCGTCGATGAAGGAGGTGGTGAACCGCCGCTATTCCAGGATGCTGGAGGAGAATCCGGACGACCTGCCTCAGCTCATAGTGATAGACGGTGGCAAGGGCCAGCTCAACTTCGCATGGCAGGCTCTGTGCGAGCTTGGAATACAGGACAAGCTCACCGTGGTAGGCCTGGCGGAGAGGCTTGAGGAGGTGATAAGGGTGGGCGACCCGTATCCTCTCTTCATCGACCGCAACTCACAGGCTCTGAAGATACTCCAGCACATAAGGGACGAGGCGCACCGCTTCGGCATAACCTTCCACCGCAATCTCCGCAGCAAGGCGGCAGTGGAGAGCGTGCTGCGCAGCATCAAGGGCGTGGGCCAGCAGACCGAGGAGCGCCTGCTCATGCATTTCGGGTCGGTGGCCAGGATCGCGGCCGCACCCGAGGAGGACGTTGCAAGGCTGGTAGGCCCGGTACTTGCACGAAGAATAAAGGAAACATTAGGTTCAGAAGACAGAAACTGACATGACAGAGAAGACTTTCAACAAATGGTTCAACGTGTTCATCCTGGGTGGGATGACCGTTGCTCTTGTACTTACTACAGCCCTCAAGCTGGGCGGCACCCAGGCCGGCAGGTTCCTGCTCGTGATCTCGGCCTTCGGCTCCCTCATGGGAATACTCAGCACCGTGTGCTCGGCGAACGGCAAGATATGGACTTTCTTCTTCGGCCTGCTCGACGTCTCGATATACGGCGCCATGTGCTTCGTGAACTGGAAGAACGGCGGCTCGGGGCTTGGCAACGCCATCCTTCACGCCGTATACTTCGTGCCCATGCAGTTTGTGGGATTCTGGCAGTGGCGCAAGCGCGGCGCCGACTCGTCCTCACAGGTCAAGGCCCGTCGCTTCACAGGAAAGCAGTGGGCTCTGTATTCCGCCATATTCGTGGTGGGCAGCATGGTGGCATACCTCGTCCTTGCTCAGTTCGACAAGTCTGCTGCAACCACATTCATAAAGACCGCCGTAGTGCTTGACGTGCTGCCTCTGGTATGCAACATCCTCGGCCAGCTTCTCATGAGCATGGCATACGCCGAACAGTGGATTTTCTGGATAGGAGTCAACGTGTTCTCGATCATGATGTGGGTGACTTCGCTGAAGTCCGGGGGCAACGACTATGCGGCAATTTACATCATCAAATACAGCTTCTACCTTGTGAATTCCCTCAACGGACTGCGTATCTGGCTGAAGCTGAGCAAGCAGGACCAGTGTTTGGATAAGTAAAATATATTCTTTATTTTTGTAAGGTTATTCTAGATAGAAAGTACTAATAATAAACTCAATAAAAAACGTTATGGAATACGAAGAAATCGTAAAGAAGGTTAAGGCCATCATCGTCGACAAGCTCGGTGTAGAACCTTCAGAGGTTACAGATAATGCTAACTTCGCCAATGACCTTGGTGCAGACTCCCTCGATACCGTAGAGCTTCTCATGGAATTCGAGAAGGTATTCGGAATCAAGATTCCTGATGAGGAGACCAGCACAATCGCTACTGTAAAGGACGCAGTTGACAAGGTTGCTGAGAAGCTCGCTCTTCTTTAATCGACTTTACTAAAAAATATCGGGGTTGCCTTTCCAGGCGACCCCGATTTGTATTTCTGCAGCGCTGAATGCTACTTTGCTGTGTTGGGCACTGAGAATGTGATCCTCAGCTGAGGAGCTCTTTCCGCTGCCGGACCGTTCAGGTTGCCGAAGTAGTACCTGTCCTTGTCGAGCTGTGTCTCGGTAGCGGTGGTGGAGCCGCTGTTGCCGCTGGCGTATGCGGCCATCATCATGTAGCTGTAGTAGTTCGAGTAGTAGTTGCCATAACCACCGTATCCGCCGTAACCGCCATAGCCACCGTAGCCGTAGCCACCATATCCGCCATAACCGCCGTACATGCTGTTATAGTAGTTCTGGTATGCCAGATACTGGTAGTATTCGCTCATGTCGTTCTGAGACTGGTTGGACTCTGTGGCCACTATCTCGTTTGCCATTATGAGGAACCAGATGTCGTAGTTTCCGCTGTCGATCTTCTCGTCGTCCATCTTGAGGATCTCCTGCATGTGGTAGGTGATGTCGGGAGCGAACTGGAGGTTCGAGCGGTCAATGTCACCCTTATTCTCATCGCTGCTGCTGGCATCGGTGAGGCCCATGAAGGTTGCAGTCGTGTCGTTCTTGATCCTGCAGGTAGGCGAGAGCATGTAGGGGAACCTGTCCATGTCCTCGTAGTTCTCGGGGAACTCGAAGGGGAGTATGAGGGTGGCCTTGTTGATGACCACGCTCTTGGGGTCACCGCCCTTCTGGGATATGATGTCAGCCGCAAGGTCCTTTATCTCCCTGGCGGTGATGACGGGCTTGAGGCCGCCGCCGCCCTCGATGTATACCTTGTCTGTGGACTCTCCGGCAAGCTCGCGAGACTGATGTGAGGTCAGGTTGAGGGCATACTGGGGAAGCTTTCCCTTGGAGGTGTTGTTCAGGAGCGAGTCGAGGTCGTAGATTTCGAGAGGGCTGTAGTAGAAGTAGAACGAGGTGTCCTTGCGCTCCTTCCAGTCCTTGTACTTCGTACGGATGGTAAGCTTTGCCATGTTGCCCGTGAGGGTGCGATACTGCGTGTCGTATCCGAGCTGCAGCTGGAACATGTTGATGCGTCCGCCCTTGCCTGTGGGCTCGTCAGCGTCAATATAGATGCCGGGCACCTTCTTGAGGTATTTCTCGATGTCGCCGAGGTCGTCCTGGGTTATGCTGAGGAATTTGTTCGCGAACTCCTTTGTGAAGTTGAACGAGAGGGAGTCTCTGCCGTTCACGACCGGTGTTCCCTTTGAGATGATGTTGTCTGAATGCTTCAGCTCGGCGTTGCAGTCGAAGTTCTTGCTTGCGTCGATGGGCTCGAGCAGCTCATATACGTTCAGGTTCTGCAGGATATGCGCCTGGGCGGGGTCGCACACCGAGGTGGTGTCGACTGCTGACGCGAAGTGGAAGTTCTGTACGACGGGGTTCTCTCCGAAGTCGATGGTGTCCTGAAGTGGCACGAGCGTCAGCGCGCATGCTCTTGTGCTGAGGCCGTAGACGTCGTCCCTGACGGAGCCGACGGTGATTCTGTTATTTGAGAAACCTGAAAGGCTGTCGGCCATCTGCATCCTGACGGAGTTCAGGGGGATGGTTTCGCAGTAGATGGAGTACATCTGGTCAACCGGAATGAGGCTCCCGCCCAACTGGTTGTTTGCATCCACACATGAGAGGCAGCATGCTAAGGCCGCCGCTATGACGGTAAATCTGAGTTTCATCTTAAATCTGATCGTAAAATGCGCTGTACGCCTGGATGTAGCTGCCGTCCTCGAGAGCCTTCTGGCTGTAGGGGAGGATGGGGAGCTTGCGCTCCTTGCAGCAGTCGATCAGTTCCTCATCGATGTCGGGGGAACCGAGGATGATGCCATCTGCGTACTGTATGGCGGTTTTAGCAAGATTGATGCCAGTAGGGTCCTCGAGGAACCCGAGGTCTTCCTTGCCGAGGCCACCGAAGACTGCCTTCTCGGCGAAGTCGGGCCCGAAAGGAGTTTCGGGGGTGTCGGAATACAGGCTGACCACCACCTTGCTGTTCGAGAAGATGGGATCGTCCTTGTAGGCTTTCTTGAGGTATGCGGGCAGCAGGTGGGAGAACCAGCCCTGACAATGGATCACGTCAGGAGCCCAGCGAAGCTTCTTCACTGTCTCGAGCACGCCGCGGGCGAAGAATATGGTTCTTTCGGAGTTGTCTGCAAAGAAGGTTCCGTCTTCGGCGCAGTAGGTCTGCTTGCGGCGGAAATAGTCCTCGTTGTCGATGAAATACACCTGGATGCGGGCTGCTGAGATCGATGCCACCTTGATGATGAGAGGACGGTCCACGTCGCCTATGATGACGTTCATTCCTGACAGGCGGATGACCTCATGCAACTGGTTCTTGCGCTCGTTGATGCAGCCGAAGCGGGGCATGAACGAACGGATCTCCTTCTTGAGTTCCTGTACTCCTTGAGGCAGGTAGCGCCCGATGTGCGCAATTTCGGATTCGGGGAGGTAAGGATAGATCTCCGAATTCACGAACAAAACCTTTTGAACAGAATCAGCCATATAATTACAAAGATAAGAATATTTTTTGATATTTGGATATTTCACTAACTTTGGAGTTCAAATCAGGCGACCATGGGTAACGCAGAGAAGAAAAAGTTGACCAGAAGACTTGCCAACGCATATCTTTCCAGCATAATAAGCATAGCTCTTGTGCTGCTTCTCATCGGCATTGCCTGCCTTGTGCTCGTCAATGCGAAGAGCGCGTCCGACTACTTCAAGGAGAGCATGCAGATATCAGTCCTCATGCGTGAGGAAGTGTCGGAATCCCAGGCAACGGCCTACCAGACCGGACTGGCCGGCATGCCCTTCATCCGCTCCACCCATCTGGTGACCAGGGAAGAGGGGACCCGCGAGCTCCAGGACATGCTGGGCGAGGACTTCCTGAGCGTGTTCGAGACCTCTCCCGTGCCGTTGAGCGTCGACATCACCCTGAATGCGGAGTACGTGTCTTCCGACAGCCTGGCCCTGATCCTTCCACAGCTGAATGACCCTGAGATAGTCGACGAGGTGAACTGCCAGCAGAACCTGGTGGATGCCCTGAACACCAACCTGAAGAAGATCTCGCTGGTGCTGGGCGTGCTCGTGCTGCTGCTTCTCTTCATCTCCTTCGTGCTCATAAACAACACTGTCAGGCTCAGCGTTTCGGCGCGCAGGTTCACCGTGCATACCATGCAGCTGGTGGGCGCCACGCGCGGATTCATACGCAGGCCGTTCATGAGGGCCGCGCTGCTGCAGGGGCTTGCCGCCTCGCTGCTCGCGCTGCTCGGGCTCGCCGGTCTGCTGGCACTGCTGCACAGGTCGTTCCAGCGCCTGTTCAGCATCTTCACCACCCAGGGCCTGATTGTTGTAGCAGCCGTGGTGGTTGCCTGCGGCGTGGCGATATGCCTCGTGAGCTCCTACTTCGTGGTCAACAGGCTGATTACTCTCAACAAGGACGATTTGTATTATTGATATGGACAAGATGGCAATAACCCCCAAGGGCCTCAGGCTCGTGCTCGCAGGAGTGCTGGTCATGATAGCCGGATACATACTCATGACCGGTGGCGGCAGCGACGACCCCGCAGTCTTCAACTACGCAATGTTCGACTTCCGCCGCCTGGTTGCGGCACCCGTGGTCATCATCGCAGGAATCGTGGTGGTGGTCGTAGGCATAATGGGCAAGTTCAACTCTAAGAAGGAGAAAAAGTAGATGAACTGGTGGCAGTCCATAATCCTTGGCCTGATCCAGGGCCTCACTGAGTTCCTTCCCGTCAGCAGCAGCGGGCATCTCACCATAGGCAGGGAGATACTTGGCGTCGAGGCATCGGATGACCTCGTGTTCGAGGTCGTCGTGCATGCCGCCACGGTGCTGGCTACCATAGTCGTGTTCCGCAAGCAGATCTGGAAGCTCCTCTGTGGCCTCTTCAAGTTCAAGTACAACGACGAGACCGACTACATCCTCAAGATATGCGTCTCCATGATTCCCGTGTTCATAGTGGGAATGTTCTTCAAGGATTACGTGGAGGCTCTCTTCAGCTCACTCCTCGTGGTGGGCATCGCACTGCTTGTGACGGCGCTGCTCCTGTTCTTCTCTGACAAGGCGTCGGGACGCAGGAAGGCGGATGCGCCTGCCGCACGCAACGGCATCAGCTATGGTCAGGCGCTCACGGTCGGTCTTGGCCAGGCGTTTGCCGTCATTCCCGGACTTTCCCGCTCCGGAACCACCATCAGCACCGGTCTGCTCTGTGGCGTGAAGAGGGAGGATGTTGCACAGTTCTCGTTCCTGATGGTGCTTGTCCCTATTCTTGGCGAGGCTTTCCTCGACATAGTAGGCGGCGACATGGCGGCCTCTTCGATCGCGGCGCTGCCGCTCATACTGGGCTTCCTTTCAGCCTTTGTCAGCGGCCTCTTCGCCTGCAAGGTGATGATAGCCCTCGTGAAGAAGGCTAAGCTCAAGTGGTTCGCCCTCTACTGCGCAATCGTGGGTCTGGCAGTCGTCTGCTGGTGCATTTTCTAGCCATGGAAGAACGCAGGGCCGTATATTTCGTGTCGGACGTCCATCTTGGTCTCAAGCTGGGCGATCCTGCCGAACGTGAGGCCCGCTTCGTGAAGTTCCTGAAGGAAATTCCCCGCGAAGGCACGCGTGCCGTGTGCATGCTGGGCGACATCTGGGACTTCTGGTACGAGTACCGCGACGTGGTGCCCCGCGAGGGCGCCCGGGTGGTCTCCGAGATGATACAGCTGATGGACGACGGCATCGAGGTATGGTACTGTGCCGGCAACCACGACATCTGGACCTACAGCTTCTTCGAGAGTCTCGGCGTCAGGATGATCAAGCAGCCTTATTTCACTGACATCGACGGCAGGACTTTCTGCCTTGGCCACGGCGACTGCCTGGGCGGGGCGAAGTGGTCCTACAGGCTGATGCTCAAGATCTTCCATTGCCGCACCGCGCAGGTGCTCTTCAGCACCCTGCACCCCTGGCTGGCCTACCGCTTCGGCCTCGGATGGTCCGATTCCAACCGCCGTACGCACAAGCCCTACCACTTCGAATGCGAGAAGGAGCCGCTCTATGCGTTTGCCGGGAAGACCCTTGCCGAAAGGAAGGTGGACTGCTTCGTGTTCGGCCATTTCCACGACGGAGTGGACGTCACGATGCCCGAAGGCAGCCGTTTCGTCGTGCTCAAGGACTGGATGTCCGGGGGAACTCCCCATGCCGTCTGGACGGGGGAGGAAATCGTCACTTCTTTCTGACCACGCTGTTCAGGTGTTCAGACTTCAGCGTTACTTTTGACGGGGGCTCCATGAATATGGAGAAGTAGAAGGCGTCCCATCTGCCGCTGTCCCATATCTGGCACAGCTCCTCAAGCTTCTGGTCCTTTCCCTTAGGGTCGTAGCGCGTCTTGAGGTCCTGTGAGAACACCTTGGCCACAAGCTGCCAGAAGTTGGCCGCAAAGCCGTTCTCGTAGGTCTTGATGATGCTGAACGCGCTCATGCCGCACTCTCTGTCGACAAGGCGCATGAGCACCAGGCCCTGGTTGATCGTCATGTTCCTTATGTCCTTCTCGAAGAGCCGGAAAAGCTCCTTCTCGACGTCGTTCACATATCTGTTCCTCTCGCTGCGCTTGGTGACGTCGGCGGCCATGGTGCTGTCGACCTGGGCCATCATCTTGCGCCCCACGAGCGCATACGGGTACACCTTGTTGAAGTTGTACACCATCTTGTAGTACTTGCGCCAGTCGCCGTCCCTCATGCCCTTGCCGCGGGCCAGGCACCACACGGGCTCCAGAGTGTCGAGGAACATGGTGTCGCCCTGCGGCGTGACCTCGTAATACATGGGCACGCCCGTGACGCGACGGGTCTGCGCTCCTGCCGAAAGTGACAGGAGGAGCACCAGGAATATGAGAGCCGGACGCTTCATGACGTGCAAATATAGCAATAAAAATTGTGCCAGTTTCCGGGGTGTCGGAAGGCCGTTTCAGTCCGTGTCGAAAATGCAGCGAAAAAGTTTTTGGCCAAATCCGTAAATCGCTGAAATCCCGCAACTTCACCCTCAATGTTTCGTGTCTAAAATAATGCGAAAATTATGTGAAAATGTATGCTATTTCAGAAATTTTTACTATATTTGCAGTCCCAAAAATCGGCCTTGTACCGCGCAAAAGGTTGATTATCAGGGAGTTAATAGAAATTAATATTTTAAAAGTAATATTACAATGTTACAACCTAAGAGAACAAAGTTCAGAAGGGAACAGAAGAACCGCATGAAGGGAAACGCTCAGCGTGGAAACCAGCTTGCATTCGGTTCATTCGGTATCAAGACCCTTGAGAATTGCTGGCTCACTGCACAGCAAATCGAAGCTGCTCGTCAGGCTATCTCACGTCGCATGAACCGTGAAGGTCAGATTTGGATCAGGGTATTCCCTGTCAAGCCTGTTACAAAGAAGCCTCTCGACACCCGTATGGGTAAAGGTAAAGGTGATCCCTACGGATTCGTAGCACCTATCACTCCCGGCCGCATCCTTTTCGAGGCAGAGGGCGTATCACTCGAGACTGCAAAGGAGGCAATGCGCCTCGCAGCCAACAAGCTCCCTATCGCAACCAAGTTTGTGGTTCGCAGGGATTATGTAGAATAATTTAATGGAGAAAGAACAATGAAAGCAGCAGAAGCACGCGAAATGTCAATAGCTGACCTCCGCGACCGTATCGAGGCCGAGAAGATGAACCTCGACACAATGAAGATCAATCACGCGATTTCTCCGTTGGAGGACACTTCAAAGATCAGTAAGACCAGAAGGGATATAGCTCTCATGATCACTATCCTTGCTGAGAAAGAAAAAC
>JAKSKK010000041.1 GCA_024401745.1 Bacteroidales bacterium | reverse complement strand
TTGAGTGCTCCTGGAGGTTGTGACCCTCGCCAGGGATGTAGGCATTGACCTCTTTGCTGTTAGTAAGACGTACGCGGGCAACCTTACGCATAGCTGAGTTAGGTTTCTTAGGTGTGGTTGTGTACACACGCAGGCATACGCCACGCTTCTGAGGGCAAGCATCCAACGCGCGAGACTTTGACTTCACTTCAATGACCTCGCGTCCTTTGCGAACCAATTGTTGAATTGTTGGCATAAATAATTGTTAATAAATAAGTTATAAAAACAGCCCCTTTTTAGGGGGCTGCAAATATAGTGATTTTTAATGAATTAACAAAGTTATCAACAGCTTATCGGCAATTTGCGAACTCCACGTCCTTCACTGCTCTCTCCTTCAGAGAGTCGTCAGCTGAGGTTGCGGCCTTCAGCGCTGCCTTTGCTGCAGACGCCTCACCCTTGCGTGCGGCGATGATTGCACGGAGGTAGTCAGCCTTTGCACCGTCGAGGTTCTTGAGCACGCCTGAAGCTTTGTCGAGCTTGCCTGCGAGGATGTCGGCGAGAGCCTCGTTGAGCTTGCCTGAGCCTGCGAGGTCAGCAGCAGCCTGCTCGTAGTTTCCGTTGAGGATGTTGAGGGTTCCGAGGTTGGCCTTTGCATCGGCGGTGCCTGACTTCTTGAAGAAGTCGAGAGCCTCGTCGTACTTGCCGCGCTGCATTGCAACGACGCCCTTTGCGTTCACTACGTCAGCGTCAGGATTCTCGACCTTGCCGAGCCATGACTCTGCGAGTGAAGGGATGCCTGCGTCGAGGTAGAGCATGCCGAGGTTGTAGATTGCCCTCTGGCTGCCGAACTTGTCTGCTGCGAGAGTGTAGAGGTCACGCTTGCGGTCCTTGTCCTGGCTATTGGCTGCAACGTGGAGGATTCCCTCCTCGTCAAGAGCGTTGATTGCCTTATGTGAGAGCTCCTCGAGCTCCTCGTCGCTCCAGTTCTGGAAGTCGTAGTTGGTCACGAAGCGTGCACGGCGGAGTGCGGGGAACACCTTGCCCTTGATCTCGGAGTAGATCTCGCTCATGTTGCGGATCTCGCTCTCGCGGACTGCAGGGTCAGAGTACATGCTGAGCACGCGGAGGATGAGCTCCTTGTCCTCGATGTTGGAGTTGGAGACGGCCTCCTGGAAGCCCTCCCAGTCCTGACCGATGCTCTGGATCTGCACGTCGCCGGACTCCATGCCCTTGCTGATGCTGTTCCATGCCTGCTTTGCTGAGCTTGCGCGCTTGTCGGAAAGCTTTGCGTTGAGGTCCTGGCCGCCTTCAGGTGATGCGTATGCGATGACCTGGTTGCCGGTAACGGTGATGCGGTCGTCGTCCATGATCTCGGCGAGAGCGTACTGGAGCTCCTCGATGCTCTGGCTGCGGAGCTGGTTCTTCTTGACCTCGGCTGAGTTCACATCGTAGAGGATCTGGCCCTCTGCGCTCTGGTGGAGGACGTACTGATAGTCATCCTTCTTATATTGGTAGATGCCATTCACGTCGGCAAGGAGGCTGGTGCAGTTGCATCCGTCAGCAACCTTGCGGGTGGGGATCTCGATGCGCTTCTCGCCGTAGAATGCTACGCTGCGGAGCTCGAGATGGCAGTTCTCGACGCCGGGAACATACTGGAACTCGGACTTGAGGATCTCGGTGCCGCCGGCCTTGTATATGACGCGGTTGTTGTCCTTGATTGATTCACCCTGGTAGATGACAGACTCTCCGGTCTGCTGGCCGCCTTCGTATACGAGGACGGGAGTAACGACCATGATTGCCTCAGGATGGAAGTAGTCTTTAGGATAGGTTACTGTGATTGTTGCAGGGATCTTGCCGCCTACTACCGAAAGAAGCTCGGGATTGCACTTGGTGATCACCTTGTCAGCCATTGCCATCTGCTCGACACGGCTCTTTGAACAGCTTGCTGCAGCGAGTACGAGCACTGCAAGCGCGATAAGATTAAGAACTCTCTTCATATTGGTTTAGTAATTGTTCGTTCAAGTAACTTACAAAGATAAAGTTTTTTCGTAAATTTGCACAAATATGGACGCACAGGAACTTCAAACATTAAAAAATAAATACGACATCATAGGCAATGATGCCGCCCTCAGCCGCGCGCTGGAGACGGCCGCAGCCGTGGCGCCCACCAACCTGACCGTCCTCATAACCGGAGAAAGCGGCGTGGGCAAGGAGAAGATACCTCAGATAATCCACCAGCTGAGCCGCCGCCGCACCGGAAAGTACCTTGCCATAAACTGTGGCGCAATCCCCTCAGGAACCATCAACGCCGAGCTGTTCGGACACGAGAAAGGCTCCTTCACCGGTGCCATAGGCGAGCGCAAGGGCTATTTCGAGGAGGCCAACGGAGGCACCCTCTTCCTTGACGAGATAGGTGAGCTGCCAAAGGAGACCCAGGCCCTGCTGCTGCGCGTGCTGCAGAACGGAGAGTACATGAAGGTGGGCTCGTCGAAGGTCGAGAAGACCGACGTCCGCGTGATCTGCGCCACCAACGTGAACCTGTCATACGCCGTTGCCACGGGCAAGTTCCGCGAGGACCTGTATTACCGCTTGAACGCCATAGAAATAAGGATGCCCGCGCTGCGCGAGCGCACAAAGGGAGACATCGAGCTGCTCTTCCGCAAGTTCAGCTCCGACTTCGCCGAGCAGAACGGACTCGGGAAGATCAGTCTCAGCCACGAGGCGATCCGCCTCCTGACGGGATACCGCTGGCCCGGCAACATACGCCAGCTCAAGAACGTGGCCGAGGCCGTGACCGGCATCGAGAGCAGGCCCGCAGGCATAGGAGCCGGACGCATCGAAATAGGCCCCGAGGTGCTTGCACGCTACATCCCCAACGAGCAGGACAGCATGCTGCCCGCTTCGGCAACGCCCGGCACAGGCTCGGAATCCAGCATGTCCAGCGAGGACAAACAGATGATTTTCAATGCCTTGCTGAAGCTGAAACGAGAGGTTGACGACCTGAAGGAGCAATTAAAAAATACCACTTCAGGCACAGCAGCTATCAGTCCCGCAAGGGCATACACGGGGGGCGTTACGGGGGTAGAACCCCCGTCAAATTCTGCACTCGGCGGAGGCGGAGCCGAAGCTGAGTGGCAAGAGCAAGAGGAATTTTCTGAAACACAGGCGCCAACCGAGCCGCTCTCCATCAGGAAGGCAAGCGACGGCCTAATCAGGAAGGCTCTGGAGCGCAATCAGGGTAACGTCAAGGCCGCAGCGAAGGAACTTGGAATCTCCGAAAGGACAATATACCGCAAAATAGCTGAAAAGAAAGGCAAATGAAAAGACTGCTCACAATAGCCCTGGCAGTGCTCATGCTGAGCTCCTGCGGCATCTACTCGTTCTCCGGCACGTCCATACAGCCGGACGTCAACACCATAACCATCAACTACTTCGAGTACAAGGCCCAGAAGGTCAACCCTTCACTCAGCAATGACCTTACCGAGGCCATCAGGACCCAGTTCCGCAAGATGACGAGGCTCGAGCAGGTAGAGATGGACGGAGACCTCGAGATCACCGGAGAAATCACGGGATATGAAGTACGCGCAAGTTCCGTCTCAGCCGGCGACGTTGCGGCAACCACCCGTCTCACCGTGACGGTGAAGGTGGACTTCGTGAACCGCAAGCACCCTGAGGACGACTTCAGCGCCAAGTCATTCTCGGCATACGCCGACTACGACTCGAACAACACCCTGGACGCAGTGGAATCAAGCCTCTGCCAGGAAATAGTCGACAAGATAGTGGAGGACGTGTTCAACGCAACGGTAGCACAATGGTAGGACGCATCGACATACACAGGCTCAACCTCGACGAGCTCACGGGAGTGGTGAACATCTACCCGTGGTACGCCGCGGCCAGGATGGAGCTCTGCACCCGCCTGAAGGACATGGACATGCTCAGCGACGCCCAGGTTGCGCAGGCAGCCCTGTACATGGGCAGCCGCAGGAAGCTCTTCGAGCTGGTACGCAGCCGCGAGCGCCTCATCGACGAGCACGTGCCCAGCATGGCGAGCCGCGCCGAGGAGCCCGCTCCCGAAGCCGAAACCCGCACAGAAGCGCCCCAGAGGCAGATTTTCGTGGTAGGCGGAGACTACTTCTCACAGAATCAGTACAACGGTGTGCGCCGCAGCGACGATAACATCTTCTCAAGTTTCGCCACCAAGGCACGCTCGGAAGGATACGTCGACCAGAGCGATTCCGACATGGGAGAATTCTGCACTGAAACACTCGCCCAGGTATATCTCGAACAGGGCTATCCCGTTGAGGCAAAGAAGATTTATTCAAAGTTAATTTTGCGATATCCGGAAAAAAGTGTTTACTTTGCATCCCTTATTGAGAAAATAGAAAAAAATTATTGATATGAACGCACTTTTCACAGTACTCACAGTACTCATCATCATCGCAGCAATTCTTCTTGTCGCAGTCGTACTGCTTCAGAACGGCAAGGGTGAGGGTCTCGCAAGCAACTTCGTTGCCGGCAACCAGACTTTCGGTGTACGCCAGACCGCTGACATCCTCGAGAAGATCACCTGGGGTCTCGTAATCGCAATCGTAGTCCTTTCAGTAATCTCAGCCTTCACAACCGGAACCAACGGAACAGAGGTTGACGTTACCAACAAGATCGAGAACGTCGCTACAGACCAGCAGCCTGAGTTCCCTACCGCTCCCATCCAGATGGAGAACCCTGCAACTGAGACCGCTGAGTAACAGGAGCATCATTCGCTGACATTTTGTCAGTGGAATATAATTTGACCTACAACCGTCTGACCCCCAAGGTCGGGCGGTTATTTTTATATATACGTGATTATGGAAAACAAGAAGAACTACGAATTTCTGTCGAAATATGCGATAGACCTCAACGAGGCCGCATCCAAGGGCAGGCTCGACCCTGTCATCGGCCGCGACGACGAAATACGCCGCGTGCTTCAGATACTCTCCCGCAGGACCAAGAACAACCCCATACTCGTGGGCGAACCCGGTGTGGGCAAGACTGCCATCAGCGAGGGCATAGCCATCAACATAGTGAACGGGCAGGTGCCCGAGAACCTCAAGGACCGCCGCGTGTTCAGCCTCGACATGGGCGCCCTCATTGCAGGCGCCAAGTACCAGGGTGAATTCGAGGAGCGCCTCAAGGGCGTGGTCAAGGAGGTTGTGGAGTCGGAGGGCGACATCATCCTCTTCATCGACGAGATACACACCCTCGTGGGCGCCGGACGCAACAGTGGCGCCATGGACGCATCCAATATACTCAAGCCCGCACTCGCGCGCGGCGAGCTCCGCACCATAGGCAGCACCACACTCGACGAGTTCCAGAAGTACTTCGAGCAGGACAAGGCCCTTGAGCGCCGCTTCCAGAAGGTGATGGTCGACGAGCCCAGCCCGGCCGAGTCCATCGCCATCCTGCGCGGACTCAAGGAGAAGTACGAGAACCACCACCGCGTGAGCATCGAGGACGACGCCCTCATAGCCGCGGTGAACCTCAGCCACCGCTACATCAACAACCGTTTCCTGCCAGACAAGGCCATCGACCTCATCGACGAGGCGGCCAGCAAGCTCAGGCTCGAGATGAACAGCGTGCCGGAACCCATCGACATACTGAACTCCCGCATACGCCAGCTTGAGATCGAGAAGGAGGCCATCAAGCGCGAGGGCACTTCGCTCAAGAGCGAGAAGCTCGACACCGAGCTGCAGCAGTGCAAGGCCGAGCGCGACGCCCTCACAGCACGCTGGGACGAGGAGAAGGGCATAGTGACCGAGCTCAACGACCTGCGCCGCCAGATCGAGAGCTACAAGCGCGACGCTGCCATTGCCGAACGCTCCGGCGACTACGGAAAGGTGGCCGAGATACGCTACGGCAAACTCGGCGCGGCTCAGGCGCGCATCAAGGAACTCACCGAGAAGCAGGCCGCCATCGAGGATCCCATCATCACTGAGTCCGTCACTCCCGAGGACATTGCCGAGATCGTGGCACGCTGGACGGGCATACCCGTGAACCGCATGCTCGAGAGCGAGAAAGACAAGCTCCTGCGCATGGAGGAAACCCTCCACAAGCGCGTGGTGGGCCAGGACAAGGGCATCAAGGCTGTGTCTGACGCAGTCCGCCGCAGCCGCGCCGGGCTCAGCAACGAGCACCGCCCCATCGGCAGCTTCCTGTTCCTGGGAAGCACCGGCGTGGGCAAGACCGAGCTGGCCAAGGCACTAGCGGAGTTCCTCTTCAACGACGAGGCGATGATCACCCGCATCGACATGAGCGAGTACCAGGAGAGCCACACCGTGTCAAGGCTCATAGGCGCGCCTCCGGGATACATCGGCTACGATGAGGGCGGCCAGCTCACCGAGGCCGTGCGCCGCAAGCCCTACTCCGTGGTGCTGCTCGACGAGATCGAGAAGGCTCACCCCGACGTGTTCAACATCCTCCTGCAGGTGCTTGACGACGGCCGACTGACCGACAACAAGGGCCGCACCGTGGACTTCAAGAACACCATACTGATAATGACGTCGAACCTCAGGGAGGAGGACCTGCGCCTTCGAATGAGGCCGGAATTCCTCAACAGAATCGACGAGATCGTGGTTTTCGACCAGCTTACGAAGGACAATATCCGCCAGATCGTGCGCATACAGATGGACATCCTTCGCAGCAAGCTCGAGGCAGACGGCGTAACCCTGACCTACACTCCCGCCTTCGAGGACGACATGGTAGAGGGAGGGTACGATCCCGAATACGGCGCACGCCCCGTCAAGAGGTTCATCCAGCGCGAGCTTATAAACAAGCTGGCAGTAGAAATACTCGAAGGCCGGATCCGCAAGGACTCGGCCATAGAGGTTGACTGTGAAAATGGAGCCACCGTTCTCAGGAACAGGTAGGCGCCCTATTCACCGATAATGATCTGCTCGATGGTCTCAGTACGGCCCGAGCTGAAATGAAGCACCGCTTTGACGACATGTTCGCCGGCGGTGACTTTCATTGTAGAGCCCTTCACCGCAGCTCCATCGTAGAACCAGTCCACGCTGTCAGGAACCATCGCGCTCTCTACGATCCTGAACTCGAAGCTGTCCCCTGCTGCGTACTTGCCGGCCTTGGGGTTGGCTATGCCGTTGAAGCCATAAGCGTAGGGCTGTGTGTACTGTGGCTCGACCACGAAGCTGACGGTAAGTGATCCTTCATCACTCAGGTCGGTCCAAGCATGGCTGTGCAGAAGCCTGTAATACAGGCCGTCTCTGTCGGCCGCTTCACTGTTGAAAAGGTAAGGATATCCCGTTTCATCCGTATCAATATGCACACCTATGTACACATCCTTGTCGGAAGGGACGACGAGATCATACGCCGAAACGTCCTCTCTTTGGTATTTGTTCGGGGTGTATTTCGTCACAGGGATATCCAGCACGGTCTCGTCGCCAAAATCGACTACTATACGGATCTCATTGTAAGTTTGCGCAGAAAGTGCAAATCCTACGGAGGTGATCTTGGACCCTATTGCACCTGTGAGTTCTTCGGTGGTATATCTGGCGGCAACGACCACGGGTTGGGTAAATCTGTACCCACTGGTGGATTTCCAGTCAAACTTCTGATATTCAGTTACTTCCGAAAGAACCTCGATCTTGTGCAGGACTATATCCCTCTCAATGGTTCCAACCGTGAGCCTGAACGAGCTAGCATAATCCATATATCCATGGCAGCTGACGGTCAGTGTATATTCCACTGCAGTGTTGCCGCTCAGGTCGAACGAGAACGTTCCGTCGGAACCTATCGTGGCTATGTAGTCGTCACCTGAAGGGGCCTTTGCAAATTCCACCGACGACATCTGCATGCCGAGGCCGCTGGTCTTCACCATGGCCTTCGAAGAAGTCACGGGCGCGAGCACGACGGAAGCACCGATCACAGGCTTGCCGTTCTCGTCCTTCACGGTTCCGGAAACGGTCTTGCCTGTTTCCAGGCCAAAGGTGAGGGTGACTTCGTCGTTGGCATATCTGATGTCGGTCACAGACCTTCCCGTCTGGTTGCCGCTCCAGTCGACCATGGGGCTGGGTGAACCCACATTGAATGCAGTGACATTATCGGCACCGGGATATACTATGCGGCCTGTCGACTTGAAGGACCCGCACGCAGGCATGGGCTGGCAGCAGGGGTGGGCGCCGTATGCGTTTATCTTGCCGCTGTTCCAGAGCGATGCGGCCGTCGTCAGTCCAGACACCCTGTTACTTGAGCGGTCGACGTGATAGATGAGCAGACCCTTGGCGCCTAAAGGTGCGTCCCAGTCGCTGCCACCTCTGGTCTCGTACACGAAATACTCGCCATCGATATTGGTTCCGGTCTTGAAGGCCTGGTTGCTCATGATGTCGGGCACAGTCTTGACGCCGGCCTGAGTCCATTCGGGAATTTCAGCCATCCAGCCGAGAATCTCCCTTTCCACTGCGGTCAGGGCGGGAGGAGTACGGCCATCATTGTTATAGTTGCCTTCGCTCATCAGCGAGAAGGGGCCCATGGCATAGGCTGCTGAGCCATTGGACTCATAGTCTGTGTCGTAGAAGTCAGGCAGGCCCAGGACGTGGCTGAACTCGTGGCAGAAGGTTCCGATGCCGCACATGACCGTGCCGCTCTTTCCCTTCAGCTCCGAGGTGCAGGCATAGGTGCCAAGAGTCTTTCCGTCAATGCTCAGGTTTCCTATGCTGGTATCGGCTCTTTTGGCGGTAGAAAAATCCCACTTATGGGGCCAGATATAGTCCGCCCCCGCCAGCTCGGCCTCGTTGTGGCCGGCATAGTAGAAGAAAATGTTGTCAACCACACCGTTGTTGTCGAGGTCATAATCCTCGAAATTCACATCGTCCTTTATCCTCTGACAGGCCTCCCAGAAAGCGAGAGCAGCATGCGCGTCATCGCCATCAGCGTTTGAGCCATAATAGGAGTACCTCTCGGAAACCGTGACAGGGCCCACGACGTCAAAGACGGGCTTGAACACATTGTTTGAGTTCTCGACAAAGTATTCCTTCACAGAGCCGGTTCCTCCATTGGCTTTGTAGTCAGCTCCGTTCAGAAGCTCGGAAAAGGCCTCGTTAGGACTGTCAACCGTGAACTTGAGGTCGTCGAACTGCACGAGGACCACCAGAAAATGCAGGTTCTCGCCTCTGTTGATTGCAGAAGAGACCGCCTGAGGAGCGGCATTTTCCCTGGTCATCCTGGAGGTCGAGAGGGACTGCAATGCGGCATGGCCGGTGGCCGGACGGTAGAATCCGTCGGCATTCAGCTCCATGACCTTGCCCTCGGAAGTGATCCAGTGATGGAATTCGTCTCCATGGATCTGGAGGGTGATCACGCTGCCGTCGGGCTGAGTGACCTTGACGGGATAAGGATATGCAATGGTGGCAGTTGCGTTGAATGACACAGCAGACAGCAGCGCTGCAAATATGAGTGTAACTATTCTTTTCATGGTGTGCTACTGTTTGATGATGTAACCCTTGCCGCTGTTTCCCTTGAGCCAGGCCAGGCCGTCCTCTACCTTTTCGACGGTCACGGTCTCGTAGTAGTTCTCGTCCAGGGCCTCCACATAGTTCTGGAGCACCCGCACGCTGAAGCTGTCGCCCACGGTGTACGTCGCGGGCACGTCATATATCTCGATGTACTTGACCTGGTTCAGGTTCTGCATCCTGAATGATCTGGCGGTGTCCACAACTTTCACCAGCTGGTCGGCGTACTTGTCGAAGGCATAGTCCACAAGCTCAAGCTCGGTGTCGTAGATGCCTATGGTCGATGAAGTGAGATATCCCACGGCGGGGCCTATCCACTTGTCGTCTGCTATCGTGATGTTGCCAAGGAACACATTGTCGTTGGGCTTGAACTCGCATGTCTTGGGGTTCGCCAGCTTGGCACGATTGCCATCAGCGTCGGTGAAAGTGAGCTTGAGACCGTTGGCATGAGTGCCGGGATATACCACGAAATAGTACTTCTTACCACTCTCAAGGCCGCCGGTGAGGGTGACTGAGCTGGCAGCTTCCACCACGGCGATCTGGGGAGTTCCGTCAACAAGGCTGATTGCTGCAGGCCCGGAGAGCACGGTGTCGGACTCCAAGGTCACAGAAGCGATGCCCTCGTTCGCAACTGACAGCGATGCAATGGCACCAACATTCCTGAACTGCAGGCTTCCGTTCTCCGACTTCGCAATGC
The DNA here is from genome assembly GCA_024401745.1 of Bacteroidales bacterium. GTDB lineage: Bacteria > Bacteroidota > Bacteroidia > Bacteroidales > UBA932 > Cryptobacteroides. Next base: position 4,545 of record JAKSKK010000041.1, on the reverse strand, counting down.
TGAGGTTGGCCCCGTCGCCAAAGGAAGACGCCGTCGCAGTCTGCACGGTGGGCAGAGTGGTAGTGACCACGCCGTCGGCAGTGATGGCTGCGGACTCATCCTTGGGATAGATTGCGTAGTAAGTCTCGGAAGGGGTGATGACACCCTCGAATCTGGCAGTCAGGCCGTCTTCGCTGATGGAAGCGATGCTGAATGTGGCACTCTCGGTTCCGGAGAATACGGTTATCTCGTCAGTCTCCTTGAAGGAAACGCTGAGGTCTTCATTCAGCACTGTCTTGGTCTCTGCCTGCTCTTCAAAGGAAGCGGACAGCACTACGTGACACATTGTGTCCAGAGGGCCTTCCTCGTAAGGAATCTCCTCCACGGCTGCGCATGAGGCGAATGCCAGAGCCAGCGCAAAGAGCATCGATGCCCTACCTCCAACCTTGCCCATCATCATAACCGCTTTCATCGTTATAGCTCTGATTCGATCCTCCATTGGAAACATAGAGAATCCCGCTTTGAGTCTGGAATGCAATCACCTCGCATTCCGGTTTCATGTAAATCATAAAGTGATTTTTTAGGTTTTACAACTCGCTAACACGCAAATATAAGCATTATTTCGTATCTTTGAAATTCACTTTTGAATATCAACAAACACTGAATAAATGGCACTTATCGATCAAATCATCGCGCGCGCAAAATCCAACAAGCAGCGCATCGTCCTCCCCGAGTCATTCGAGGAGCGCACCATCACAGCAGCCGACAAGGCTCTTGCAGATGACATCGCAGAAATCATCCTCATCGGCAACCGCGAGAAGGTTCTCGCATACGCCGCCGAGCTTGGTCTGAAGAACATAGAAAAAGCTACGATCATCGACCCCGAGACTTCCGAGAAGACAGCAGAATACGCAAATCTCCTCTATGAACTCCGCAAGAAGAAAGGCATGACCCCCGAGGAAGCCGCAAAGCTCGTCCTCAACCCTCTGTACTTCGGCTGCCTCATCATCAAGAGCGGTGATGCCGACGGCCAGATCAGCGGCGCCCTCTCTACAACAGGCGAGACCCTCCGCCCCGCCCTGCAGATCATCAAGTGCGCTCCCGGCATCACCTGCGTCAGCGGTGCAATGCTCATGATCACCAAGACTCCCCAGTACGGTGAGGACGGTGTCATCGTCTGCGGCGACGTTGCAGTGACCCCCGCACCCGATGCATCCCAGCTTGCACAGATCGCTGTATGCACCGCCCAGACAGCAAAGAGCGTGGCAGGTTTCGCAGACCCTCGCGTTGCAATGCTTTCATTCTCTACGAAGGGTTCAGCAAAGCACGAGGTTGTCGACAAGGTAGTAGAGGCTACCAAGCTTGCAAAGGAACTTGCTCCCGTGCTTAAGATTGACGGCGAACTTCAGGCAGACGCAGCCCTCGTACCTTCAGTAGGCTCGAAGAAGGCTCCCGGTTCAGAGATCGCAGGCAAGGCCAACGTTCTCGTATTCCCCAACCTCGAGGTAGGCAACATCGCATACAAGCTCATGCAGCGTATCGGCGAGGCCGACGCAATCGGCCCCATCCTCCAGGGTATCGCACGCCCCGTCAACGACCTCAGCCGCGGCTGCTCGGTCGACGACGTCTACAAGATGGTTGCAATCACCGCCTGCCAGGCAATGGATGCGAAGTAGAGCGATGAAGAGAATCCTACTTATTGGCGTCTGCGCAGCTCTTTCGATCTGCGCGGGCGCGTCCTCGAACCCGGCTCGAAGGCGCGCTCCGGCAGAATCACCGAAGTACGGAACGAAATCCATCCCGTACTCTACCGCAAAAGCGTCATCAAGGACGAATACAACTGCCTGACCGTCAAGTTCAGGAAGAGGTTCAGCATAGAGCTTCGCGCATACGACAGTGGTGTGGCCTACAGGTTCGTGACCAGATTCAGAAAGGGATTCAAAGTGGCGCAGGAGGCCATGAACTACAGGTTCGGCGCCGACTGCGAAGCCTTCATCCCCTACGCCAACGACCTCTTCTACTGCCTTGCACCCGAATGCAGGATCGACGACACCTCATGGATAAGGCCCGGCAACTGCCCATGGGAATGGTGGAACGCAATGAACGTTAAGGGTGCCGGCTTCGAGGCGGGCAGCAACACGGCAACTTATAAATACTACACTGACTTTGCAGCGGAATATGACCTGGACTACGTTCTTCCTGACGGAGGATGGAGCGGCGCGAGCCTGATGGAAGGCCACGAGGGGCTGGAGAACTGCAAGTGGGCGGAGGCTGGGCTGCAATAATCAGATAGGTCATGACTTTGGAACTCGATATGCTTCAGACGGCCGCGGTGGGCATCCTTGCCATGCTGCTCGGCTCGTGGATCAACAAGTCGGTGAAGGTCCTGCAGAGGATCTGCATCCCCGCCCCCGTGACCGGAGGTATCGTGTTCTCGCTCATAACCCTTGCCCTCTACGGAATCTTTGGAATAGAGATTTTCTTCCAGGGCACACTCAAGGACATCTGCATGATGATGTTCTTCACTTCCGTCGGCTTCCAGTCCGACCTGTCGGTGCTGCGCAAAGGAGGCAGGCCGCTGATAGTGATGGTCGTTCTCGTGGCAGTGCTCATAATCTGCCAGAACGCAATCGGACTGGGCATATCCCGCGGATGCGGGTTCGACCCGCTGATCGGACTCGCCGCAGGTTCGGTGACCCAGTGCGGCGGGCACGGCACCGCGGCCGGCTTCAGCCCTATGTTCGAGCAGATGGGCATGCCTTCGGCAACGACGGTGCTCATGGCAGCGGCAACATTCGGACTGTTGGGCGGCTCGCTGATGGGCGGCCCGCTCGCCGAGCATATCATCAGAAGAAAACATCTGCGCACAGAGGGCCCGTCCGACGCCGAGCTCCAGCATGGTGAAGAGGCAGCATTCAGCGCGTCAGGCTACGCCAAGGCTGTTTACGAGATACTGCTGGCTGCCGGTCTAGGCACATTGGTGAGCAAGGCGCTGGCACTCACGGGACTCTCGTTCCCGAGCTATTTCGGGGCGCTGGTTGTAGCTGTGATCATGCGCAACGTCAGCGAGGCGATTCCTCGCTGCCCCAAGCTTTCGATGCCGGAAATCACGAGCGTGGGCGGCATTTCGCTGGCGCTGTTCCTGGGCATGGCAATGGCGTCGCTCAGGCTGTGGGAGCTCTCTGGCCTGGCCCTGCCGCTTCTGCTGGTGCTGGCTGCTCAGATACTGTTCATGCTGATATTCGCAAGGGCAGTGGCATTCCCGCTGCTCGGAGGCGACTATGACGCCGCCGTGATGGTCAGCGGTCTGTGCGGATTCGGCCTGGGCGCCACGCCCAATGCAATGGCGAACATGTCGGCAGTGTGCGGCAAGTACCGCTACTCCACCACGCCGTTCATCATCGTACCGATAGTCGGCGCGATGTTCGTCGACCTTATCAACATCGCGGTGGTGTCGATTTTCCTGAATTTGATCTAGTTTGCCGCGGTGGGCTGTTGCCTCGCTACGGGATTCTGCGACGGGCGCGTAGGGACTCGTCTCGAACCCGAATCCGCTCTGGCAACACCCACCGCTGCTACGCTCGCTCGAAGGACCAGCAGCCGTAGGCTGCCGGGGGACGTTACGGGGGCAGAGCCCCCGTCAAAAGCTAATGGCGCAGCCTCCGTGGCCGTCGCAGAATCCAGTAGCGAAGGTAATCCGCCGATGCGGCGAATAAATAACTATCCCAGGAAGGAAATAAGGATACCGGCGGCGACGGCGGAGCCGATGACACCGGAGATGTTGCTGGCCATGCAGTAGTTCAGGATGAAGTTCTTGGAATCGTACTTCAGCGCGATCTCGTTGGCCACGCGTGATGCCATGGGCACTGCGCTGAGGCCCGTTGCACCAACAAGCGGATTGATCTTCTGCTTGCCGAAGAGGTTGAAGATCTTCACGAGGAAGATACCACCTGCAATCGAGAGGCAGAATGCCAGGAAACCGCCTGCGAGGATTCCCAGGGTGGTCCAGTTGAGGAACGCCTGCGAAGTCATGGTAGCGCCCACGCAGAGGCCGAGGAATACGGTTGCCGCGTTCATGATGCCGTTGGCGGCCGCGTCGAAGATTCGTGCGGTGTCGGCACCGATCTCCTTGATGAGGTTACCGAACATGAGCATTCCCACGAGAGGAACCGCTGTGGGAACCAGGATGGCGACCACTGTGGTGACTGCGATGGGGAAGATGATCTTCGCTGCGCGCATGTTCTTGATCTCGACCTTCTTGCCGGCGAACTTCTCCTGCTCCTTCATGTTGATGCTGAGCTCCTTCTTGCTGCAGCAGATCTTGACCACCAGAGGGATGATCACAGGCACGAGGGCCATGTAGGAGTATGCCGCGATAGCGATGGGTCCGAGCAGGTGAGGTGCAAGCTTGATGGTGGTGAAGATGGATGTAGGACCGTCAGCGCCACCGATGATTCCAAGGGATGCAGCCTCCTGAGGAGTGAAGCCTATTGCAAGTGCAGCCAGAAGGACTGCGAATATACCGAACTGTGCAGCTGCTCCGAAGATGGAGAGCTTGAGGTTGCG
>JAKSKK010000040.1 GCA_024401745.1 Bacteroidales bacterium | reverse complement strand
AATCTCTAAACTTCTTCTTTTACCTCGTTATCTCTCTCAGTATTGTCAATGATCTTGATTTGTCCCGTTATCAGAACTTTCTGTTCCGAAAGGGACGGCAAAGGTACAAACTTTTTTTGAACCCGCAAATATTTTTGGCTTTTTTTTCAATTTCTTTCAAGAAATCGTGGCCTACGGCCGTAAAAAGCCAAGATTTACTCTGCAAACAGCTTCACGATGTTCAGAATGACTGCCGAAGCCTTCTCCATGCTCTCCACCGGAACCCACTCCATCTTTCCATGGAAATTCAGTCCGCCGGCAAAGATGTTGGGGCAAGGAAGGCCCTTGAAGCTGAGGTTCGCGCCGTCAGTACCGCCGCGGATGGGCTGGATGTGCGGCTTTATGCCGGCCATCTCCATGGCCTTCACAGCCTTCTCCACAATGTGGTAGTGAGGCTCGACCTGCTTCCTCATATTATAATACTGGTGACGGATGTCGGCCGTGGCAGTGCCCTCGCCATACTTGGCGTTGATGAACTCAGCGCAGCGGCGCACAACCTCCTTGCGCTCCTCGTAGAGGGCAAGGTCGTGGTCCCTTATAATATAATTTATGGTAGCCTCCTCGACGGTGCCGGAGAATCCTATCAGATGGAAGAAGCCCTCATAGTCCTGGGTGTACTCCGGCTTCTGCTCCACGGGAAGGAGCGAGTCGAACTCCTCGGCGATGCGGATGGCGTTCTTCATCTTGCCCTTGGCATAGCCGGGATGCACGTTGCGGCCCTGGATGTGGATGGTCGCAGCTGCCGCGTTGAAGTTCTCGAACTCGAGCTCGCCTACCTCGCCGCCGTCCATGGTATAGGCGTAGGTGGCGCCGAACTTCTCGACGTCGAACTTGACCACGCCGCGGCCTATCTCCTCGTCGGGAGTGAAGCCGATGCAGAGAGGGCCATGCCTGAACTCAGAATGAGCGCAGATGTACTGCACTGCGTCCATGATCTCGGCAACGCCGGCCTTGTCGTCAGCGCCAAGCAGGGTGGTGCCGTCTGCAGTCACGATGGTCTCGCCCTTGTGGGCAAGGATTTCGGGGAACTCGGCGGGGTCGAGGAAGAGGCCGGGAACACCCTTGAGCGCTATGGGAGTGCCGTCGTAGTCAGGGATGATCTGAGGCTTGATGTCGGCGCCGGAGGCATCGGGAGCGGTGTCAACGTGGGCGATGAATCCTATTGCCGGTACGTTCTCGAGGCCGGGTGTTGCAGGAATCTTCGCCATCACGTAACCGAACTCATCGAGTTCCACCTGCACGCCGAAGGCTGCAAGCTCGTCGCGCAGCATGCCCAGGAGATTCAGCTCCTTTGCTGCAGAAGGCTGGCTTTCACTTTCCTCATTTGACTGAGTGTCCACTGCGACATAGCGCAGGAATCTGTCGAGTATCTTTTCCATATTCTATTTCTTTTTTCTCATTGAAGCCCAGATGATATATGCGGAGATAAGCACCAGAGGGATGATTGCAATTGCCTCAGCGCCTGAAGCCACACGGCCTTCGGCAACAGTGTTCCAGCCTGTCATCCACCAGTCCACCTTCGCGAACTTGAGGATGGCCGAAACAACGCCCATGAGCGCACCGCCTGCAATGAAGCCGCTGGCGATGAGGGTACCCTTGTCCTGACGTTCAGCATTCACTGCAGCGTCCTTGCTGCGGCTGCCTACGAACCATGAGATTGCTCCACCGAGAAGCAGAGGAAGGTTAAGGTCGATGGGAATGAACATACCAAGGCAGAACGCGAGTGCGGGGACCTTGCAGAAGTTGAGCACGATCGCGATGACTGCACCTATTCCGTAAAGCAGCCAGGGAGCGCTTCCACCGTTCATCATAGGCTGTATGACAGCTGCCATTGCATTGGCCTGAGGAGCCACGAGAGCGCCCTCGCCAACGAATCCGTAGGTCTTGTTAAGCACGAGCATCACGCCACCGACGGTGGCTGCTGCAACTGCAACGCCCACGAACTTCCATGCCTCCTGCTTCTTGGGAGTGGTGCCGACCCAGTAACCGATCTTGAAGTCGGTGATGAGTCCGCCCGCTGTGCTGAGCGCGGTGCATACTACTCCGCCGATGACCATTGCGGCAACCATTCCGGCATTGCCCTTGAGGCCCACGGCCACAAGTACCAGAGCGGTGATTATCAAGGTCATGATGGTCATGCCGCTGACGGGGTTGGAGCCCACGATGGCAATTGCGTTGGCTGCCACGGTGGTGAAGAGGAATGCTATGACTGCAACGATGAGAAGGCCTATGAGGGCCTGCCATACGTTGTTCACGACTCCGCCGAATGCGAAGAATGCGAAGATTGCAAGCAGGGCGATTGCGATGCCGAATACGACGGTCTTCATAGGAAGATCCTCCTGGGTACGCTCCTGAGCGGCAGCAGGGCCTTCCTTATGCTTGAACTCACCCACTGCAAGACCGACGGCGCTCTTGATCACGCCGGCACTCTTGATGATGCCTATTATGCCGGCAGTCGCGATACCGCCGATGCCGATGTGGCGGGCGTACTCCTTGAATATCTGCTCAGGGGCCATCTGGCCCACGGTCTGGGTGATTCCTGTGTTCATGAGGTCGATCACGTTGCCGCCCCAGATGAGGTTCATCAGAGGGATGATGACCAGCCATACGAGGAACGAGCCGCAGCAGATCACGAACGCATACTTGAGTCCGATGATGTATCCGAGGCCGAGCACGGCTGCACCGGTATTGAGCTTGAGCACGACCTTGGCCTTGTCTGCTATCACCGCACCCCAATGGGTGAAGGTGGTGCTTATGGTCTCGGCCCATGCTCCGAATGTGCTGACTACGAAGTCATAGAGTCCGCCTATGAGGCCTGCGGCAAGCAGGGTCTTGGCACCGTCGCCACCGCCCTCTCCGCTCACGAGCACCTGCGTGGTGGCAGTTGCCTCAGGGAAGGGATACTTGCCGTGCATCTCCTTCACGAAGTACTTTCTGAAGGGGATGAGGAAGAGGATTCCGAGGAAGCCGCCGAGCATCGAGCTCATGAACATCTGCCAGAAGTTCACGTCCAGGCCAAGAATGTAGATGGCAGGAAGCGTGAAGATGGCACCGGCAACCACGACGCCGGAGCATGCTCCGATGCTCTGGATGATGACGTTCTGCCCGAGTCCGCCCTTCTTTCCGAGAGCACCGGTCATTCCCACTGCAATGATGGCGATGGGGATGGCTGCCTCGAACACCTGACCCACCTTGAGTCCAAGGTAAGCTGCGGCTGCAGAGAAGATAATTGTCATGAGAAGGCCCATGGTCACGGAGTAGGGCGTGACCTCAAGGGGCTTGGAGTCAGGACTCAGCAGGGGTCGATAGCTCTCCCCCGGCTTCAGTTCCCTGTGTGCGTTCTCCGGAAGGCTCAGGTTCTTGTTTTCTTTCATCTTTACGTGCTTTTTGTTTCTCGTAACGCTCTATGTACTTTTGAAGCTTCTTAGCATCTGCCGCCTCTTCCTTCTGCTTGAATTTTATTGCTTTGCGGGTTCTCGCGCGCTTCTTTTCAAGCTTCTTGGCGGCCTTTGCCTCGGCCTTTGCGGCATCCTTGGCATCAAGCTCGGCCCAGCGTGCATCACGATGGGCTATCCTCATCTGATGCGCAAGTTCGGCGGCCTCCTTCTTCTCCTGGCGCTGGGCGGCCTTGCGCTCACGCTCGGTCATCTCGCGCGGGCTGTCGAGTGAGGAACCGACAGCCAGAGTGTCTGAAGGCACAGAGAGCGAATCACTCACTGCAACGGTGTCTGAAGGAGCATCCATCACGCCGGCACCAAGGTCGAGGGTATCGCCCTGGACGTCGAGCGAATCAGCTGCGGGAACCGCGATGTCGGACAATGCGGCAAGGCTGTCGGCAGCTGCGGCCTCACGGGCCTCACGCTCGGCACGGGCCTGCGACTTGTGCACCTTTGCGGAATCGATGGCGGCGTACACGCTCTTCATGTACCCGGGGAAGTATATGTCGGTCTGCTTGAACACGGCACGCGGCCTGGACTCGTACTGCTCCCTTTCCGAAGGCTTCAGGGTAAGGGTCGTGATGTCCTCACGCCCCTCGGGACGGTTCTCGGGCTGCCAGTTGAAGCCCTTCATCTTCTTCTCCTGCTCCGCCATCTGCGCAACGGGATAGGCGTCGTTCTTGGGACTGTCGAAATAGTAGATCCTGTCAAGCGTGCCCTCCTTCATGAAGGCGGAGAGCATCTTGGACTCCACCTTGTTGACGGTGGCGAAGGTCTCGTTCTCCTGAAGGTAGAACATGGCCGTGGCGCCGCCCAGGGCGTCGAAGCGCTCGAGCTGTGAGTCATCGTCGAAATATGCGACAACCTCGGTCGACTTGATCTGGTCGAAGAGCAGCGTGTCTTCCTGGGTGATTATGAATGCGTTGGACATGAGGCTGGCCTTGTCCATTCCGCCATCCTTGACCAGCACGGCAAGCGAATCGGCAGTGTACTGGCGGTTGCCCTCATTCCATACCACGGGCTCCTTGTAGAAGCGCGCAATGGAGTCGAGGTCGCAGTAACGCAGGGAATCGCACCTTGCCTGAAGGTCCTGCCTGAATATCTTCACACGGCCGACGGCCCTCATGAAGCCTATCTTCGTCGTGTCCTTAGGCGGGATTGCGGCAAGCGAATCTGCCACTGCAAGGGAATCGGCTCCCGCCGACAGGGAATCAAGCCCTGACAGGAGTGAGTCTGCTGCAACGCCAAGTGAGTCGGCGCCCACATTCAGAGAATCAGCCCCCACATTCAGGGAATCTGCTGCCATGGCAAGAGTGTCCGGTGCCGACGGCAGTGAGTCCGGAGCGGGCGCGAGCTCGTCGGCCTCATTGTCAGGAAGCTCAAGCTTGGTGCCCTTCGCGTTCTTTCCAGCTGCGGCGGCAGCGGCTCCGGCCCTGTTCGGGTCGTTCTTCATGGCCTCCTCGGCAGCCTTTGCGGCAGCTTCAGCGGCGGCTTTTGCGGCCTGACGCCTGTACTCGAGCACAGGGTCGGTCGTCATTTCCTCGAGGCGGGTGGCAGAAGCCTGGATCTCGCTCTCGGGTATGTCACATTTCTTCACTGTCCAGTACACGAGAGTGTCGGCACCGGCATAGAGAGTGTCTATCTTTCCTTCCTGGTTGGTCTGCAGGGCCACTGCGGCCTCCCTGGTCATGGTCACCTTGGCAAGGCTGTCCTGGTAGAAGATGCGCTGGGCAAGGCCTGCCACGTGGCGGGACGTATCCTGAATCTGGGCGCGTCCGAGAAGCAGCACGTCCTGCGGAACGCGGTAGAAGAACAGAGAGTCGCTCCAGGTCTCCTGCTGTTCAGAGAGGCCGTGCACCTTGTTCCGGAAGAAGAATGTCTCGGCCCCGCGGTCATACCAGCCGCAGCCTGCTGAAAGCATGTTTCCGTCTTTCCAGAAATCGATGTCGGAAAGGAATCTGGCTATGTTCCTGCCGGAGTCGTACTCCAGAAGCGAGGTCTTCACGAAGATGGAATCGGTGTACATGTTCACCTGGTTCCTGAACGTGAACAGCTCCCTCTTGGAATCGTAGCTTCCGTCGCGGCTCTCGATGATCTGGCCGTCCTTGTCGCGCATGGCGGCGCCGTCACGGAAAAGGGCTATGGAGTCCCTGGTGTTGTAGTCGAGGTTCCTTGTGCGGAGTATGTTGTCCTTGCGGTTGCGGAGCTGCACGGTGGTGCCGCGGAACTGAGCAAGGTCCTCGTCGATCAGATAGTCGAGCTTGTCGGAAGTGAGTTCGGTCTCCTCCTGCATCAGCTTCACGTGGCCCCAGCAGTTGATGGTCTTCTGGTCAACGCTCCACAGTGCCGTGTCGCTGATCAGATAGGTGCCATTGTGCATGAAGGTGGACTCGATGGCCTTGCGGTAAGTCTGTCCTCTCTTCTCGATCAGCTCGAGAGACTTCGCGTTGAGCAGCCTGACAAGCGAATCAGTCTGCCCCGAAGCTTTGTTCTGGGCAGACAGACTTAGAGCGCAAAGCAGGACTGCAAGCGCCGCTGTTACTCCTCTTTTCTGAATTTCTCGGCCCATCCGCTTTCAGTGAATTCGCAATCCTCGAACAGGGGGTCTATCACTATGTACGTTGTCTTGATCTTCTCCTTCACGAACTTGCTGATTGCCTCGTTCTGCTTGATGTTCGTGACCTGCCCCAGCAGTTCGGCATAGTCATGCTCGAAGGTGGCGGTATGTGACGGGACTATCTTGTCGAGGCGCACGATCTTGTATACGAGATTGCCGTTGCGGCCTTCGTTGTCGAGAGATTCGATGGGAGCAGATATCTGGCCTTCCTCGAGGTCCTGCACGGCGGCATAGTCCTCAGGCTTGATCTGGTCGATCTCGAAGTATGCGGAACCGGTGGCGGGGTCTGCCATCTGGCCGCCGTTGGTGCGGGATGCCATGTCCTCTGAATAGAAGCGTGCAGCCAGCTCGAAGGCTATCTTTCCGGTATCGATAGCCGTCTTGATGGAATCCAGGCGGGCGAAGGCCTTGTCGCGGTCCTCGGTGGTGTACTTGGGCTTCATGAGGATGTGGCGGGCATTGAACATGTCGCCCTTCTTCTCGATCACATCGATGATGTGGAAGCCGTCAGGGGTCTCGACTATCTGGGAGATGATGCCGGGCTTGAGAGCCATCGCGGCATCTGAGAACACGGGCCAGAAGATGCTCTTGGAAGCCATTCCAAGCTCACCACCCTTGCGGGCGCTGCCGGGGTCCTCGGAATAGAGGCGGGCCAGAGTGGCGAACTTCTCGCCGTTCAGGATACGCTCGCGTATGCTCAGGAGCTTCTCCTTCACTGCGATGGCCGCAGCCTCGCGGTCGGGATAGACGCATATCTGGCTCATCTTGTACTTGATTGGAATCTGGGGAAGCGAAGACACGTCGACGGTGTCAAGGTACTGCTTCACGTCGTAGGGAGTGATGTCGGGGATGTTGTTGGCAATCTCCATCTGCTCCTGCTGAGTGAGGGTCTGGTCCTCAAGCTGGCTGCGCCACTCCTGACGGAGCTTGTACATAGGCTTTCCGAAGTAAGACTCCACCTGTTCGTCTCCGCCAAGGGAGGTGCGCACCTGATCCATTCTCTGGTTCAGCGAGGCCTCGACCATGTCGTTGTTGACGGTCAGGGAGTCGATTCTGGACTGCATGAGGAACAGTTTGGCCGTCATCATGTTCTCAAGAAGCTCACAGCGAACGCTGCGATCTGATCCCAGTCCCTGAGCACGCATCATCTGCGCCTCCGACTCGATGTCGGAAAGGGAGATCATCTCGTTTCCGACAATGGCCACGGTCTTGTCCACCACTCCATTGTACTTCTGTGCGGATGCGGCTGCACTCAGCAGCACCAAAGCCAGACAGGCCGTTATTTTTCCAAGATTCTTCATCTCACTAATAAATTACGAATGTTTTGCGGTCGAGGGCATCTTCAAGCAAGTCCCGTTCCAAAGTGGTGAGAAGTTCCTGCTTTCTTGCACTCAATATGTAATCGCATATACGGTCCTCGACGTATTCCATGGGTGCCACTCCGTTCTTCCTGATCTCCACCACGTAGGCTATCAGGACGTCGGAACGGTCCTCGGGTTCTATCTTGATGACGTTGCCGCGCATTGCGGCGAGCATGTCGGCATAGTCGGTGCCGAACTCCCTTGCAAGCACAATGGCGTCGGTCCAGCGGTCAGAGCTATCGAAATACTTCAGGGCAGCGCTCGAGGCAAGCTCTGCAGCCTGGATGTTGTCCTCATACTCCTTCGAAGACATCAGCTTGACTATCTTGTCCCTCGACTGGGAATTCTTGGCGATGTCGAGGAAGCGGACCTTCAGGATGGGACGGTCCAGCTGGAACAGTTCCTGATGGGTGCTGTAGTATTCCTTCTTCTGGTCGTCGGTGACCAGGGTGTCGAGGCGCTCGCCGATGTAGCGCTGCTCGTAGCGGAACTTGAGCAGCGACTTGCGGTAGTCCTCCAGCTCGGCCGTGACGTCCATCTCGGACTCGGAGAGCTGTTCCTGCGCAACCTGCTGGTACAGGATCTCGGTGGCCCATGAGTTGATGTACTGGCGGACCAGGTTGAGACTGTCTTCGGCAGAGACGAACTCAGGGATGTACTTCTCGACATGCGAGAGGTACAGCTTCTCCTGCCCTACACGTGCGACGACGTCATCATCGTGGATTATCGATGATATCGTGTTGCAGGCGTTCAGGCAGACGATAGCCAGTATGAGAGCCGTCAGTTTGCGCATAATCTGCGAATTTAAGAATTTTTATCAGTTTTCCGCAGCTATAGCTGCGATAATGTCCTCTATCAGCGGGTAAACCGTGTAGGAACTCTTGGTGATGTTGTTCGTGAGCACGCTGAACACGACCATCTTCGATGGGTCGCCGTCGGGACTGTCGATGTATCCGCTGAAACAGCGCACGCCGTTCATCGAGCCGCTCTTCATGTGGATGCGGTCCTTCAGCGCCTGGGGAGCATCCTGGAAACGGTTCTCGAGGCTGCTCTTCTCCTGCCCCGGCTGGGGAAGGGAGGCATAGAACGGGCGGAAGGCCTGGCTGCGTGCCATGGCGCGCAGATATGCCACGAAGAACGAGGCGGAAGCGTAGTTCTTGCGCGAGAGTCCGCTGCCGTCGTAAATGTCGACGCACACGTCAGGATTGATTCCCAAGGCCTTGAGCTCCTTGTTCACCGCAACGCGGCAGGAGTCCTGCAGGGTGCTGCCGTAGGCGTCCTTTCCGAGCATGCGGAAGAGGGTCTCGGCAAAGAAGTTGTCGGAGTGTGCGTTGGTGTCGGAAGCAATGTCGGCAAGGCACGGCGACTTCGAACTGCCCACCACGGTAAGTGCCGACTGTGCCGGTGCGCAGGCCCCTGTGCGGGCAAAGGCAAGGTCGGTGCGTATGTATCCGCGAGGTGCCACATCGCCATATCCCTTTGCGGGCAATCCATTGGAATTCAGATATTTCCAGAAATAGTACGCACAGGTGTAGGCGCCGAACCTGTTGGCGCTCTCGAGCGTGTAGCCCTTCCTGTCGATGGGGAATGAGCCGCGCACCTCGCCGTATGGGCCGAACTCCGTGCACACGTAGTACAGGGTGTTGGTCGACTTCGATGCCCCCGTCCTGGCGGCGCAGGAATACTGCATCCAGGGAGTGTCGGGATAGCGGGGAACCATGAGCACGTTGAGCCCCACGGCGCTGCCGGGAGACACGAAGAAGTTCTGCTGGTTCTCGAAGAAGCACAGGCCGGTAGGGCCAGTACCGTAGGCGGTGCCGATGTCCTCGTATGAGGCGCCCATGTTGTCTGGGCTGGGATCGTTGAAGAAACGGGGGTCGCCAAGCACGTTGCCGTCTATCCTGGTTATACCGGCACGCCTGAGTATCGCCGCCCAGCCGCCGAAAGTGTCGCTGGCAGCCCTTGCGCATTCAGACTTGGAGCCGATCGTAGGGTCGCCGCCACCAAGGATGTAGAGGTCTCCCACCAGGGTACTGTCGACTATCTGGCCGCTGTATGCCAGGGTAGTGGTGAAACGGAAGTCAGGGCCGAAATGCTTGAGTGCCAGACCGGTGCTGACAAGTTTCATGTTGGAAGCGGGGACGAGCCTCTGCTTGGGATTCACGCAGGCCAGGGTGTCTCCGTTCATGCGTACCGCGAGCACTCCGCAGGCACCGGAACGGAAGGGTTCCTTCGACAGGGAGGATGCTATGCTGCGCTGTGCGGCAGTCTGCGGTACAGCGGCAATTGCGCCTCCGCCAGACAGCAGAAGCGCAATTGTCAATGTTATGAGCATGTTTCTTTTCAAACTATGCGTTAGCCTTCTTTACAGCGTCGCTGAGCTTGATATAGAGATCGTTGGTGCGCTCGAGAATCTCCTTGCGAAGGCCGTTGAAGTATGCCTTTGCACCACCCTCGTACTTGGCGGCAGCCTTGTCACGAAGTTCATTGTAAAGATCAACTGCATCTTCGTAGAGCTTCTCAACTTCCTCGACTGAAGCCTTGCTGTTGATTGTTGCAACTACTGCGCAGTCCTCGAGAAATGCACTCAGAACGTAGTCAATGTCTTTCTTGATGTCTCTTAAGTTCATAATATCCGTGTTTTGAATTGCTATTATATTCTGCAAATATACAAAAATTTCTAATTGATGATACGGCGCACCGCTATTACCGGACGGCCCTCATAGCTGTCGGGCCTGCCCTTGCGCAGCGAATTCACGCGGACCACCTGCGAGGAATGTATCATCCTGCCATCGCCCAGGTAAATGCCCACGTGACTGGGACTTCCGGTCTCGGGGTTGCCGAAGAACACGAGGTCGCCGGGCTTCATCTCCGAGAAGTCGAAGGGAACCTCAACGCCTTCCTTGATCTGCTGCGAGCAGTCGCGGGGCAGCTGCCTTCCGTTCATCATGAAGCAGAACCTCGTGAGGCCGCTGCAGTCGAAGTGCTTAGGGGATATTCCGCCCCAGAGATACGGCACGCCAAGGAACTTCCTGGCAAGGGCTATCACGTTCGCGGCAGTGCATTCGCGGCTGGCCGTCCACTCGGCAAGGTCCTGGACCACAGCGGCCTCGACCCAGCCCTGACGGCCGTCAGGCAGCACCACGTTACGCCAGCCTTCGATGCTGAGGCCTCCCTTGCGCACGACGTCTCCCATGACGAAGTCGCACAGGCGGTCTGCATCTGCTGAAGGTTCCATGAAGATGTGGGCGTACTCGGCAATGCACATCCATTTGGGGGCGGCCTTATAGGCTTCCAGCGCCTCTGCCGTCATGGGCACGATCGCCATGTCGGTAGTCCAGCCTTCGTAAGGTTCGGGAGTGGCTATCCTGCGCCAGTAGCGGTCTGCATCAAGCACTTCCACCACGTCGCCCATGCGGGCCTGAGTGTCCAGGCCGGCCTCGTAGTCGGGAGCGTTGCGCACAAAGCAGCCAGAAAGGTTCACCACCGCCCACTGGCCGTCAGAACCCGCCTGCGCCGATGCGCAGAGCCCGAGTGCAAGTAGGATGGCCGCAAGCTGTTTCATGGTCTATGCCCTGATTATCTCCACCTCACCACCAAGGCCCAGCTTGATTATCTGGCTCGGGCGGCCGGTCGAGCCGTTGTCGACGTTCTTGGGAACCACGTAGTCCATCGCGCTCTTTATCTCCTCGGATATCTCGGAGAAACTGGCGGGGGTGGGCTCGCCTGAGATGTTGGCACTGGTGCTCACGAGGGGCTTGCGCAGGCGGCGTACCAGCTCGCGGGTGAAGTCAGCACCCTTGAGCGTTCCGGCCTCCTCCTCAGGAACTAGGGGAATACGTATGCCTACGCTGCCGTCCTCTGCCACCGCATTGGGTGCAAGGTACTGGGCACCGGGATAGATTATGGTCATGGGGGCGTCGTTCACCTCGACCAGGTCGATGGCTATCGACGGAATCTCCTTGATGTACCTGGCCACCATGTCGAGGTCGCATGCCAGAAGGACCAGCGACTTGGCCTCGGAGCGGCGTTTGATCTCGAACACCTTGGCCACTGCCTTCTCGTTCGTGGCGTCGCAGCCTATGCCCCAGACCGTGTCGGTCGGGTAGAGTATCACGCCACCGTCACGAAGCACCTTTACGGCTTCGTCGATTATTTCCCTGTTATTCATAAGTCTTCTCTGTTGAAGAGGGTTCCTTTTGATTTCCAATACTTTATAAGCAGCCAGCCGAAGAGCATGCCGCCGAGGTGGGCAAGGTGCGCCACACCGTCGTCGAGGGGCCCGACGCTGGTAAGCAGCTCAATCACCACGAACACCACGACCATCCATTTCGCACTCATGGTCACAGGCGGGAAGATCAGGGTGAGCTTGCTTTCCGGGAAGAGCATCGCGTATGCTATGAGCAGGCCGTAGATGGCTCCTGATGCGCCCACGGTGCATGCAAATGTGTTCTGGAGCGACTGGACGCCAAGCTGGAGGGCGGCCGCACCAAGTCCGCAGATGAAATAGAACAGAAGATATTTCCTCTCCCCTATCATGCGCTCGACCACGCTTCCGAAGATGTACAGAGTGTACATGTTGAACAGGATGTGCCATATTCCGCCGTGCATGAACATGTATGTCACAGGCTGCCAGAAGCGGAAGTAAGGTGTGCCCAGAGGATACAGGGCGAACATCCTGCCGAAAACATCATTGTGAAGCACCCGTTCAGCCAGGAAGGTGGCGACGAATATGATGATGTTGATGATTATAAGGTTACGTGTAATCCGTGGAGTGTTGGCAAGAAAGCCTTGCCTGCCGTTGCTGTAATAACTCATCTGCGATCAAAAGCGTTTGTCAAGTTCATCCATGCCCATTATGCTCACTATCCTGCGGCCGCCGGGAGTGACCTCGGCGTTGTTGCACGCGAACAGTGTGTCAATGAGCCTCTGAGCCTCCATGGGGTCGGTCAGGCTGTCGGCGCCGCTCGCGCCGAGCGTAGCGAAGCGCGATGCCATCTGCTGCCTCATCACTTCCTCGAGCGCACCGCCGTCTTCCAGCACGAGCACAAGGTCCTGCACCATCTGCTGCACCTTGCCAGCCTCGCAGCTGTACCCCTCGGGCACGCCATTCACCACTACACTATCCGTGCCGAAGGCGGAAATGTCGAATCCGAGCCGTGACAGAATGTCAGCGTTCTGGGTGAAGAGCAGGAGCTGAGCGGCTCCCACCTGCACCTGGACGGGGAAAAGGGCCGTCTGGGTGACGTGCCCCTGGCCTGACAGAGCGTCAAGCGCACGCTCGTAGAGTATCCTCTCGCGGGCGCGGCGTATGTTCACCACCATGACTCCCGAATTCACGGGAGTGAGGATGTACTTTCCCTGAAGCACCAGGTTGCGGGTTCCGGGAAGGGTGCGCTCGGCAAACAGGGCGCCATAGTTCTGGCTGGGCGTCACGTGCCTTGAGAAGTCGTATGCAGGCGCCGCCTCGCTCTCCTGACGGCCCGTGCCGGCCATGGTCCCGAAGTTGAAGGGGTCGTAGCTCGGGTCCATCTGCATCTGAGGTGCCTGAATCCCTCCCTTGTACGCCTCGAAGCTGCTGCCGAGCTGCGGGAGCTCCACCGCGCCCTCGGTGTCGAAGTCGATTCCGGCGCCGAAGCTGTTGCGGCCGAGCGTCTCCTTGACGCAGGCGTAGAGTATCTGGAAGATCACGTTGTCGTCTTCGAACTTGATCTCGGTCTTGGTCGGGTGGATGTTGACGTCGATGTTCTTGGGGTCGATGTCGAGGAAGATGAAGTACGAGGGCGTTACGCCGTCAGGGATCATCTCCTCGTAGGCCTTCATAACCGCCTTGTGCAGGTATGCACTGCGGAAATAGCGGCCGCCCACGAAGAAGAACTGGTTGCCGAGGGTCTTGCGGGCAGCGTCGGGACGCCCGACGAATCCGCTCACGTTCACTACCGAAGTCTCGGCCTGAAGGTCCACCACGTCGCCCACGACGTTGCTTCCCAGCACGTCCAGAATGCGGAATTTCAGCGACTTGGCCTTCTTGAGGACGAATATGTCGCGACCGTTGGAAGTAAGGGTGAACGCTATTTCGGGGTGAGGCACCGCCACTCTGGTGAACTCCTCGATTATATGCTTGAGCTCGACGTTGTCGGTCTTGAGGAACTTGCGGCGGGCGGGAGTGTTATAGAAGAGATTGCGCACCGTGAAGCTGGATCCCACCGGGCCGGCCACGCTTGATGCAGTGATCTTCCCGAAGTCCTCGACGGTCACCTTGGTGGCCGTCTCGTCCTGCGCGCGCCTGGTCTTGAGGGTGACCTCGGCAACTGCCGCTATCGATGCCAGAGCCTCTCCGCGGAATCCGTATGTGAGGATCTCTGACAGGTCGTCGGCCGTGGCGATCTTTGACGTGGCGTGGCGCTCGAAGCACAGCGTGGCGTCGCTCGGGCTCATTCCGCAGCCGTTGTCGATCACCTGCACTGCAGTGCGGCCGGCATCGGTCACCACCACGTTTATCTGGTCTGCGCCGGCATCCACCGCATTTTCCATCAGCTCCTTGACCACTGAAGCAGGGCGCTGAACCACCTCGCCTGCGGCGATCATGTTGGCAATCTGTGCCGGAAGTATCTGGAGCTTGCCCATTTACAGCAGCGAGTAGAATTTTGCTATGTAGAACAGTATCACAGCTATGAGAAGCAGCGAGCAGATTCCTATGAGCTTGGTCACGCGGTTCATGTGTGACTTCCTCACAGGGCCCTCGCCCATCGACTCCTTGATGTATGCTCCGGGAACATAAGCGCCTTTCTTCTTGCCCTTCTCACCAGTCTCAGCGTTCTCGCTGGCATTGGGATCGTAATACATGGGCTTGTATTTCAGCACTCTGTGCTCACCTTCTCCGAAGAAATTGAAAAATGCCATAACACTCTGCATCGGGGGACGTAATCCCGATAGTATGCAAAATTAGACATTTTTCTTTACATTTGCGGTTATGGAATACAGAATAGGACAAGGTTATGACGTGCACGCCCTCGCTGAGGGCCTGCCGATGTTCCTGGGTGGAGTTGAAATCGAATCCCCCGTAGGCTTCGTTGCACATTCCGACGGCGACGTGGCCATCCATGCACTCTGCGACGCCATCCTCGGCGCGCTCGCCCTGGGCGACATAGGCCATCACTTCCCCGACACTTCTGACGAGTTCGAGGGCATCGACAGCAAGATACTGCTGGAAAAGGTCATGGGAATGATCGAGGAGAACCACTGGCACATAAACAACGTGGACATCACCATCGCCCTGCAGGCTCCTAAGATAGGGAAATATGTCCCGCAGATGCGCGAAGTGCTCGCCGACATCATGGGCGTCTCACCCGCCAGAGTCAGCGTCAAGGCCACCACGACCGAGAGGCTCGGCTTCGTAGGCCGCTGCGAGGGCTGCGAGGTATGGGCGATCGCGATGCTCGAGAGGTAAAAAATCATTATATTTTTTTGCATTTTTCCAAAAGTGTTGTATTTTTGCAGTCCCGTTTGCGCAAGTAGCGGGAATTGAAATAAACACATTGAGATATGGTGTAATGGTAGCACTACAGATTCTGGCTCTGTCAGTGAGGGTTCGAATCCTTCTATCTCAACAACACGGCGGGGTAGCTCAGCTGGTTAGAGCGTCGGATTCATAATCCGGAGGTCGTGGGATCGTGACCCACTCCCGCTACTCCCAAAACAAATTAAGGACTGCGAAATCGCAGTCCTTTTTGTTTTGGGAGCAAAGCTCCATTATTCATTGGAGGGGCGTACCCCCTTTTGACGGGGCTCTGCCCCGTAACGCCCCCGCGGCCTTTTCGGATCATATGCAAAACTATGTGTTTAGGCATAGATGTTCTGGAGTCTGAAG